>CAYQKZ010000054.1:0-13247 GCA_964418135.1 uncultured Desulfobacterales bacterium | reverse complement strand
CGGATTTCGGGATGTGTGCCGATCGTCAGCCTTCCGCCGGAACTGGTCAACACGACCACGGCATTTCTGGACACGAAGGAAGGCCAGGCGCTTCTTGCGGACACGCCGGTGATTCGGCAGACCGACAGGGACTTGATACGGATGATTGCCACCATCCAGCGAATCCGTTACGCTCATCCGGATCGGGTGCCGTCCGTTGTTCTGGAAGCTGCTGCTGAAACAGGATTTTTCATTTCCCGCACGCCGGTGATGATGGAAGGTCGGATCGAGCTTCTGCAATATTTCCAGGAACAGAGCATCTGCGATAATTATCACCGATATGGCAACCTGGGCGAACGGGCTTTTGTTTCACCGGTATGATATATACAAATCAGAAAAACTCACCGTACCCTGGCCCCACGCGTTATCCGAATGAAAGATATGACAAAAAAGGAGAAATGTATGAATGTTAAGAGCATGTTGAAAATGTTTGTGGGTGTGGTAATGGCGATTTTGTTGAGTGCCGGTACAGCGCCGGCGGCAAAAAAGAAAGTGCTTTTTATCGATTCTTATCATGTGGGATATACTTGGAGCGATGGTGAATTACAGGGAGTGAAAAGCGTCATCGGAGACAAATACGACCTGAAGGTCATCCACATGGACACCAAGCGCAATGCTTCCGCAGAAGCGAAGAAGAAAGCCGGTGAAGAGGCCAAGGCCGAGATCGATTCATGGAAACCGGATGTAGTCATTACCGCAGATGACAATGCCGCAAAACTTGTGATTGTTCCGTTTTACATGGATTCGGATATCCCCTTTGTTTTCTGCGGCATCAACTGGGACGCATCTTCCTATGGTTTTCCTTCCAGGAACGTAACCGGTGTTCTGGAAGTTTCCGTTATCAAACCACTGTTGGATTCGATACAAAAATTCGCCAAAGGCACTCGTGTCGGGTTCATCGGTAACGACAATGAAACAGACCGTAAGGAAGCGGACAACCTGATCAAACTCGGAGTTCAGTTTTCATCGGTAAAGTTCGTTAAAACTTTCGATGAGTGGAAAACGGAATACAGCAAACTCCAGGATGAAGCGGACATGCTCATTTTTATCAACAACGCCGGTATCAGCGATTGGAATGATGCGGAAGCAGTCAAATTCACCCGGGAAAACACCAAAATTCCGTCCGGCAGTTCCCATGACTTCATGGCGCCATTCGTGTTGGTCGTCTATGCCAAAATTGCCGAAGAACAGGGGGAATTGGGGGCCGGAATCGCCATAAATATCCTCGAAGGAAAATCCGTCAAGGATTTCCCGATCGTTTCCAATAAGAAAGGCCAGATGTACGTCAATATGGTCATCGCCGAAAAACTGGGCGTTCAGTTTCCGTTGGAAACGATTAAAAAGGCTAAAGTAATAAAGGAATGATATTACGGCTATAAATCCATCCTCCAGCGGGGGGCCGGGGTGAGAGTTCCAAAAGTGCAGATTGTTCCTGCTTGCAGTATGTTCCTAAGTCTATATTTCTGAGCATTATAAATGTGTATTTGCAATTCCGTCTAACATGCGATAAGTTTTTTCAATCATACATGCATCCTCCTTTTTAGCCGGAATTGCCCATATCCTGGAAGGTATACTGCGAAAGGGCATAATCCTTACTTTCCTTATGCTCCCTCTCCCAGCGGGGGAGGGTTGGGGGGGACCCAAATGAAGGTGACAGGGTTATGAAATATTCGATAAAGTTAAAATTTTTTGTTTTCATTACACTCGCTTTTCTGATTACGGTAATCGGGGTAATTGGTTTGACCATTCATCTTTCCACAGACATCACCAACACGATTGTCAAGATCGTGGATGACGGACAGGATGAAGTGTACAGCCAGATGCTGAATGGAATTGTAACGGAACTCGATCGTGCCCATCTGAGTTTTCAGACCATGATCAACGACACCGGACTGAGCGGAACCAGTGTTGCCAAAACCTATGAAGACGAAGCCAAGGCCGGCGTTCTAAATGATCTGACAAAGCTTTATTACGAAGGAAAGCAGGCCAAAGACACGGATATATACCCGTTCATCGTGGACTCGCAGATGACAATCATCATGCATCCTTTCCTGAAAAAAGATGGAGCGGTCATACAGCAGAGCAATTTTGTCGATTTGATAACAAAGGCCAAAGACAACGTTATCCAATATCGGCAGAACAATATGACCGAATGGGTCTATATAAAGAAATTCGAACCGTGGGGCTGGACCGTCTGTTACCGAGTGCCCGATAACGTGATGCACCAAAATATCTTCAAGGTCGGCAGTCTTCTGGAAGATCTGAGGAACAAGATTGTCGTGGCGATTGTCGTACTTGCAATTGCGGTACTTCTGGCACTGATATTGTTTATGGCGCGATTGAGGCAAACCGATGACGATTTGACGGAACAAATCAGGATTAAAACAGGTCAGGCGTCATTGAACGAAAGGATGCGAGGCGATCAGGCTATCGAGGGGCTGGCGGCCAATATTGTAAGCTTCATTTGTGAGTATTTGCATGCAAGCGTCGGTGCGTTATTCATCTTCAATGAAGATCATACGTTCGGGCTGGCAGGCAGTTACGCCTTTCAGCATCGCAAAGACCTCCGTAATACATTTAAACCGGGAGAGGGACTGGTCGGGCAGGCTGTGCTGGAAAAAAAGTACATCCTGATAACCGACTGTCCGGCGGACTACATCACCATTCAATCCGGTCTCGGTTCGGCGGTGCCGAAAAACATCCTCGCATATCCCTTGCTGCTGAACGACAAGGTGGCGGGGATTATTGAACTCGGGACATTCAAGGAATTTTCGGAAAGGGATCTGTCCTTTCTTGCGGTAACCGCTGAAAATATCGCCATTGCCCTCCAGTCCGTGGCGACCCGAAGTCAAATGACCAATTTGTTGGATAAAACCGTTCAAATGGCTGCTGAACTCCAGTCCCAGCAGGAAGAACTCAGGGCGGCCAATGAAGAGCTTGAAGAACAGACCAAGGCGCTTCGGGAATCCGAGGTGATTCTGCAAACCCAGCAGGAAGAACTCAGAGCGACCAATGAAGAGCTCGAAGAACAGACCAAGGCGCTGCGGGAATCTCAGGAAATTCTGCAAACTCAGCAGGAAGAACTCAGGGCGACCAATGAAGAGCTGGTGGAACAAGCTGAATCACGGGAAAAACAAAAACAGGAAATTTTGAAAAAAAACCAGGAAATTGAAAAAGCCCAGAAAATCATCGAGCAAAAAGCCAAGGATCTGGAACTGAGCAGCAAATACAAGTCTGAATTTCTCGCCAACATGTCACATGAGCTTAGAACACCGCTGAACAGCATTCTGCTGCTGTCCAGGCTCCTTTCAGAAAACAAGGGGGAACACCTCAGTGCCAAGCAGGTGGAATTTGCGGATACCATCTATTCCTCGGGCAATGATTTAATGAACCTGATCAATGATGTACTCGATCTATCGAAAGTGGAGTCCGGCCGGTTTGAAATCAACATCTCGAAGGTCAGTTTGAAGATATTTGCCGATAAAATATCGCGTGATTTTCAAAAAACTGCAGAAGAAAAGGGGATAAGCTTTTCTGTCAACCTCAGAGAGAATGTTCCTGAAACGATTCGAACCGATTCCCAGCGCCTGGAGCAGATTGTAAAAAACCTGCTTTCAAATGCCATTAAATTTACCGATCAGGGAAAGGTGGCGCTGGTTATCCAGCGACCGAATCCAGAAACCACTTTTTCTCAAAGCGACTTATCGATGGCTCATACCGTTGCGTTTTCTGTGTCCGACACAGGCATCGGTATCAAAATGGAAAATCAAAAAATTATTTTTGAAGCATTCCGGCAAGAGGATGGAACGACGAGCCGAAAATATGGAGGAACCGGCCTTGGGCTGTCGATCTCCAGAGAACTGGCCAAATGCCTGAAAGGGGAAATCGGCCTTGAAAGTGTGCAGGGCACCGGCAGCATTTTCACATTGTATCTTCCCGACGAGGCAATAATATCGTCATCCGAAGCGGTTCCCGATACACAGAACACACATCCTCCGGCATCGCTGCCTGCGAGGGTGCCGGCGGGGACGCGGACCGAGTTCCCTTCCGTCCCGTCTGCAGAGTTCGATCGGATACGGGACGACAGAAAAGATCTGGCTGTTGGCGACAGGTGCCTGCTCATCATCGAAGATGATCCCAAGTTCGCCGCAATTTTGACAGACATGGCAAGAGAGAGACAGTTCAAGGTGCTGGTGGCCCAGGACGGTGAAACCGGTCTCCACTTTGCGGATTTATACAAACCGAGCGCCATTGTCATGGACATCGGTTTGCCAGGAATAGACGGTTGGGATGTGTTGACAAGGTTGAAAGACGCCCCTGCCACCCGTCACATCCCTGTACACCTTATCTCGGCCTCCGATCCGTCCAGGAATGCCATGAAGATGGGAGCAATCGGTTACTTGACCAAGCCGGTAAGTATAGAGAATATCAACCAGGCTTTTGGCAAAATAGAACAGATGATCGACCGGAAAGTCAAAAAACTGCTGGTTGTGGATGGCAATGATCAACAGAGAGATACCATCATTGAACTGCTCAAAGGTCATGATATAGAAATCATTTCCGCAAGCACCGGGTCGGATGCTTTTAAGCACCTGCAGGCAGGCGCTTATCAGTGTATGATTCTGGATCTCAAACTTCCGGATATGTCTGGAACCGAGTTGATGGATAAGATACGATCCGACGAGAGACTTTCCGAAATACCCATTATCATCCATACCGACAAAGTTCTTTCCCATGAGGAAAAGGCGCTGCTCGACAAAAACTCGGGAAAAATCATCCCTAAAGATGCCCACTCTCTGGAAAGGCTTCTGGATGAAACGAGTTTGTTCCTGCACCGGGCAGAGACGGATCTGCCGGATGAAAGCAAGAATCTGCTGAAACTGACACACGATAAAGAGACGATCCTGGCTGGCAAATCCGTGCTGCTGGTTGATGACGATATGCGCAATGTTTTCGCCCTGACCCATATTCTCGAAGAAAAAGGCATCAAAATCCTCGTGGCGAAAAACGGCCGTGAATCACTGGCTCGTTTGGCTGAAAATGCCAATGTCGATCTGGTGCTGATGGATATCATGATGCCGGTGATGGACGGATATGAAGCGATCCGGGAAATCAGAAAGCAAGGGAAATTTGAAAAACTTCCGATTATCGCTCTTACCGCCAAGGCCATGAAAGGAGATCGCTCCAAATGTATCGAGGCTGGGGCCAGTGACTACCTGGCAAAACCGGTGGACAGCGGTAAATTGTTTTCTATGCTTCGGGTATGGTTGTATAAATAAAATGACCATAACCGTTCACCTCCTCCCCCAAGCGGGGGGAGGTCGGGAAAGGGGAGGGAGATGATGATTACAAATAGGTACTCTCTTCCAGTGATATTCAGCAGGAAGGGGGCGTGAACGGTTACAAATGACCGATATCGAGAATGAAAAAATTGAAATCGAGCTGTTGCTCGAGGCCATTTACCGCAAGTATGGATATGACTTCAGAGAATATGCCAAGGCCTCGATAAAGCGCAGGATTCTGCGTCACTGTACGCTGTCCGGTCTGAAAACAATTTCAGAACTTCAGCACCGGATTCTCTATAATGTTCCCTTCTTTGAATCGCTTTTGATGGACTTTTCAATCAATGTCACTGAAATGTTCCGTGACCCATCTTTTTACCGGGCGCTTAGAGAGTCTGTTATGCCGGTACTGGCGGCGTTGCCTCATATCAAAATCTGGCATGCCGGCTGTTCCACCGGTGAGGAAGTTTACTCCGTGGCCATCTTGCTGAAAGAATCGGATATTCTTGACAAAACACAAGTCTATGCCACGGACTTCAATGAAAAAATCATCAAAAAAGCCAGAGATGGGATTTATCCTATTGAAAAGATAAAGGAATACACCGCCAATTATCAGAAGTCCGGCGGAAGCCAGTCATTTGCCGACTACTACACCGCCGGAAACGAATCCGCCATCATGAACGGCAATTTAAGAGCCAATGTTGTCTTCGCCGATCACAACCTCGTTTCGGATGCATCCTTCGGGGAAATGGACCTCATCATATGCAGAAATGTACTGATCTATTTCGACAGGAAACTACAAGACACCGCCATCGGTCTTTTCAGAGAAAGCCTGCCAGCCGGCGGTTTTCTGTGTTTGGGAAGTAAGGAATCCTTGAGATTTTCCAGATACTCCCAGGACTTTGAGGACGTGAGGATTGATGAAAAAATATATCGGAAAAAAAACAACGGCGGTCATTGATGGGTATGCGGCCGTCGTGATCGGCGTTTCAACAGGCGGCCTGGAAGCATTGAAATTTATTTTGCCGAAACTGCCTGAAAATTTCATGATGCCAATTTTCATCGTTTATCATATCCATAAGACGTCTGATGATTTTTTGGTTAACCACCTCAACGAAATAAGCCGGATTTGTGTCAAACAGGCTGAAGACAAGGAGGCCATCATGCCGGCTGTTGTGTATATGGCCCCGCCGGACTACCACTTGCTGATAGAATGGGATCGCACCATTGCCCTGTCCACGACTGAACCCGTGAATTATACCCGTCCGTCCATCGATGTGCTGTTTGAAACTGCGGTGGATGTTTATGCGGAAAAGCTGATCGGCATCATTTTAACCGGAGCCAACAAAGATGGCAGTGTCGGCGCCAGCAAGATCAAGGCCGCAGGGGGGATGATTGTTGTTCAAGCCCCGGAAACCGCTCAGGTGGATACCATGCCAAAGGCAGCCATTGCCGCTGCGGAGCCCGATCTGATCTTGTCATTGGAAGAAATCGCCGAGTTTCTTTGTAATCTCGTAACAGGCGTGAAGGTCTGAAGTATACCCGCAAATTCCAAGTGATTGACGACTTCGAATAGAATCAAATAAATTTAACGCCGGCGATGGAAAGAGAAAACAGGAGGGATTCATGAATGAGAAAATACAGCCACCTAAAATCGCACCCATCCTGATTGTCGACGATCGGGAAGAGAATCTTCTGGCGCTGGAAGGCTGGCTGGAGAATCCTGATCTGAAAATCGTCAAGGCGACTTCCGGCAATCAGGCCCTGGGGCTGATGCTCGAGGAAGAGTTTGCCCTGGTACTGCTCGATGTTCAGATGCCGGAGATGGATGGCTTCGAAACAGCCGAACTGATGCGATTTAGTGAGAAAACCAAAAACATCCCTATCATTTTCGTTACCGCTATCAGTAAAGATCGGGAAAATATTTTCAAAGGATACACGGCTGGAGCGGTGGATTACCTGCCCAAACCCATAGACCCGGATATCCTGAAAGCGAAAGTGGACGTATTCCTTCAACTGTATCGGCAAAAGCAGTCTCTTGTCGAAATGCAGGCAAAGCTTATGGAATCTTTGCATAAAAACAATGAAGCCCTCAAAGCCGCCGGACGCATCCAGTTCAGTCTCCTTCCGAAAAATTATACCGCTGGCAATCAAGAAGATTTTGCTTGGAAATTCAATCCTTGTGATGCGGTTGGCGGCGATATTTTCAATTTCGTCCATCTGGACCCCAGCCACATCGGCATATACATGCTCGATGTCGCCGGCCATGGTATCCCATCGGCGATGATATCCGTCCTGGTCTATCAGCTATTGAATCCCCATACCGGCATTCTTGTCGATCACACGGTCAACCCACCGCATATCCTCGAACCCGAGGCCGTGCTGAACATACTCGACCGTGAATTTCCCTTGATGCGCTTCAAACGGCATTTCACCATCGTCTATGCCGTACTGGACCTTTCTTCGAACACACTGACTTACAGCAACGCAGCTCACTGTTCGCCGATCGTTGTCCCACATGAGAATGATCTCAAAATCCTGACAGTTTCCGGAACGGTCATCGGCATTAACGCTTTTCCCTTTGGGCAGGAAACCGTAACGCTCACGCCTGGCGATAAAGTCGTGTTTTTAAGTGACGGCGTATTCGAAACCCGGAATGCAGAGGGTGAACTCTTCGGAGAAGATCGACTTCACGAGACACTGCGAGAGCTGCGGACATTGCCCCTGGATGACCTGGTACAAGGGCTCTACTCTAAAGTCATGACTTTTGCCGATGTACAGCCGGCAGACGATGATATAAGCATTCTGGCTCTCGAGATTAAGGAACTGAGCGATGCAGCTCATCAAAATGCCTGATCCATCCTGTCCATCCTGTATATCCATGTGAATATCTATTTATGTTCAGCCGCTTCGAGATCGACAACCTGAAAGAATCGAACGAATTCTTGAATATCGTTCTGGAAAACATCAATTCCGTCATTCTCCTCGTCGATGAGAACATGCGGATTCTTCAGTTCAACAAGAGTTTTCTCCGATGGTTCGATCGTGCCGTCGTGCATGACATGCAAAGCTCTTTCGGCCAGATGGCCGGGTGTGTCAATGCGGTCAAAGAAAACAAATCCTGTGGCGGCACATCCGGATGCTCGCTTTGCATGTTGCGGAAAACGCTGCTTTCGACCCTGTCGGAAACGGATTCCATCGATCACCACCCCCTCGAACACACGTTCTTTATCAAGGGGAATCCCGTTTTAAAACATCTCGAGGTCAGTTCCCGGATCATTCATTTTCACGGACAAAAAATGATTCTGGTGATCATTTACGATGTCACCGAGATCGTGGCGCAGAAACGAACACTTGAAATGCAGCGGCAGCAGATCGACCATGAGCTGGAAACAGCCGCCGTGATTCAAAAAAGCCTTCTGCCGGCAGACGATCTGGTCATCCGCAACACCGGGATTGCCTGGCGCTTCGAGCCCAGCGGTCATATCGGCGGCGACATTTTTCAAATCCATGAAATCAGTCCGGAAACAATCGGCATCTATATGCTGGATGTATGCGGTCATGGGGTATCCGCGGCACTCATCGCTGTTTCGGTTTCGCAATTTCTGGCCAGTCTGCACAGCCGCATGCGCATGACCGGCAGGACGTTCAGTCCCGAAGCTATCATGAAACGACTGGAGACGGCGTTTCCGATGGAGCGATTCGACAGTTTCTTTTCGATCGCATATGCTGTGCTGAATGTCGACACCGGCCGTTTCACTTATTGCAATGCGGGTCATATGCCGCCGTTGATATTGCGGACCACGGGGCATCTGGATATACTCAGGAATCATGGCATGTCTATCGGCACCGGATTTGCGGGCGCATTTACGCAGGAAGAAAATACATTGACTCCCGGTGATCGGCTGTTTTTATATACCGATGGATTGGTTGAAAACTACGGGATGGATGGTGAACGGGAAGGGGCCAACAGTCTCCATGCATGTATGAAACGTTTTTATCATCTGCCGCTCGATGTTCTGGTGAACCGGATATTCGAAGATGCCGATGCGTTGAGGGGCGGCGGTGTGCCTTCGGATGACATGAGTCTGATCTCCCTAGAATTTTTTCCACAAAAAAGGATGAATCAATGAATACGGTCGACGGTTCTATGCGAAAAGGAATTTCCTTGAAAAATACGGTATGGGCCGCACTGGTTCTTTTGGTGATTGCCGTCGATGCACTGGTCGCGGCAACCCCGCGGGACACCCTTGTCATGGCATCGAAGCTGGACGATATGATCACCCTCGATCCGGCGGAAGTTTTCGAATTTACCGGAGCGGAATTGACTGTCAACATGTATGACCGCCTGATCGGCTATGATGTGGACGATGTTTCCAATCTCACGGGAATCGCTGCTGAAAGCTGGGCCGTATCGGATGACGGCAAAGTGTTCACTTTCAAGATTCGGGAAAACATTAAATTTTCGTCCGGCAACAAACTGACCGCCGAAGACGTTGTTTTTTCATTGCATCGGGTGATCCAGTTGAACAAGTCTCCGGCGTTTCTGCTGACGCAGTTCGGATTTACGCCGGCGAACATGAATGAGCGAATTGCCAGGATTGGAGACCATTCGGTCCGGATGATACTCGACAGACCCTATGCCCCCACGTTTTTCCTGTATTGTTTGACTTCGACTCCGGGTGCAGTCGTGGATCGCCTGGAGGTGCAAAAACATGAAAAAGACGGGGATATGGGGCATGGCTGGTTGAAAACCCATTCCGCCGGCTCCGGCCCTTTTGCATTGATGACCTGGAAGCCTTCCGAAATCGTCATTCTGGCTCGGAACGAGCAGAATCAAGCCGATCGAGCAGCCATGAGCCGCATCATCATCCGGCATATTCCGGAATCCGCCACCCAGAGACTGCTGCTTGAAAAAGGGGATGTGGATATCGCCCGAAATATCCAGCCGGACGACGTCAAGGGGCTGGGCAGGAATCCGAATATCCGGATACGGAAAAGAAACAAGGGCGCGATCTACTATCTGGGTCTCAACCAGAAAAACCGGTATCTGCAAATTCCCCAGGTTCGGCAGGCTCTGAAATATCTGATCGATTATGCAGGGATGGAATCCAGCATCCTGAACGGGAAAGCCGTGGTGCATCAGGCATTCCTGCCCAAAGGGTTTCTGGGAGAACTGGACGAAGCACCGTTTTCGCTGGATGTCGAAAAAGCCAAAGGTCTTCTTGCGGAAGTCGGCCTTGAAAAAGGATTTACCGTAACCATGGACACTCGGAACTCGGAGCCGTCCACATCCATAGCCCTGGCCATCCAGGCCACATTTGCGCAGGCGAATATCCAACTGGAAATCATTCCCGGAGAAGGCAAGCAGGTGCTGACCAAATACCGGGATAGAGCCCATGACATCTTCATCGGAAGTTGGGGGCCCGATTACATGGACCCCCATACCAATGCAGATGCATTTGCCAGAAATCCAGACAATTCGGATACCGGTGCATACAAGACCATGGCCTGGAGAAATGCCTGGGACATTCCCGAAATGACCCGACAGGTCAATGCGGCGGTCATGGAAAAAGATCTGCAAAAAAGAGCCCGGATGTATCAGGAAATGCAGCGGGAGCATCAGCGGCAGTCCCCTTTTGTCATCATGTTTCAGGAAATCGAAATTCTGGCGGAACGCTCCACGGTGAACGGTTTCATTCTGGGGCCCACGTTCGACAGCAATTTTTATCGCTCGATTACCAAACAATAAGGCGGATGCGGCCACCCCTCTTGCATATCCTGAAGAAGCTCGGGTCCATGCTTGTCATGATCGGCGTGACATTCATCGGGCTGCTTCTGGTAACGTTTCTGATCGGCCGGGTGGTTCCCATCGATCCGGTGCTGGCGGTGGTCGGGGATAAGGCATCGCCGGAAGTCTATGAAAAGGTGCGCGTGCAGCTTGGGTTGGATCTGCCGGTGTGGCGGCAATTTTTCGTTTATATCCAGTCCGTTCTGACGGGTGATCTCGGCGTGTCCACACTTACGTCCCGGCCCGTCCGTGAAGATATTGCGCGGATTTTTCCCGCCACCGTGGAGCTGGCCGTGATCGCTACCGTCATCGGTGTGCTGGCAGGAGTTCCTCTCGGTGTTTTTTCCGCAGCCAGGCAGGGGCGGCTGCTGGATCACCTGGCCCGGATCATGGGGTTGTTCGGATATTCCGTACCGATTTTCTGGCTGGGACTCATGGGACTCATGGTGTTTTATGCCCGTCTGAACCTGCTGCCCGGTCCTGGCAGACTGGATGTCATTTACGAGAACATGGTTGTCCCTGCCACCGGATTTCTCCTGATCGACTGTATGCTTGCCGGAGAATGGGATATTTTTTGCAATGCGCTGTCTCACATCATTTTGCCGGCCTCTCTTCTTGGCTATTTCAGCATGGCGTACCTCAGCCGCATGACCCGTTCGTTCATGATCGCACAATTGCGGCAGGAATACATCCTGACTGCCCGGATCAAAGGGATAGCCGAATGGCGGGTCATCTGGGGCCATGCGCTGGGCAATTGCCGGATACCCCTGATGACGGTCATTGCCTTGAGCTTCGGCAGCCTGCTCGAAGGCTCCGTTCTGACCGAAACCGTATTTTCATGGCCCGGACTGGGGTTGTACCTGACCCAATCCCTCTTGAATGCCGATATGAACGCCGTACTCGGCGGCACCCTGGTGGTGGGGGCGATTTTTCTGGGGATCAATTTGTTTTCCGATTTTCTGTATCGATTTCTGGACCCACGGGCAGGCAGGCAATGATCGGGAAAGGTCCGCCATGACGGATATCTCTGACCGCAGAACGGTTTCGTTGAAAAATTGGCTGCTGTCCGATACGCCCGAATCCACTTTTCAGGCCTGGGCCGGACGTTTCTATTCGGGATGGCTGGATTTTTTGAACAACAGCTCGGCGGTGATCGGTCTGTCGATCATTCTGCTGCTGATTGTCACTGCGGTGTTGGCTCCATTCATTGCACCCCATGATCCCATTTTGACCGATCTGAAAAACAGGCTTCAGCCGATATCCGCCGTTCATTTTTTCGGAACCGATGAAGTGGGCAGGGATATCTTCAGCCGGATTGTATTCGGATCCAGATTGACCTTGTACGTTGTCTTGCTGGTGGTGATCATTGCTGCGCCGGTGGGTATTGTCGTCGGGACGGTGTCCGGATATATCGGCGGCATCCCCGATAAGATATTGATGCGGATCACCGATATTTTTCTGTCATTTCCCAAATTGATTCTGGCACTTGCCTTTGTAGCTGCGCTTGGGCCCGGTATTGAAAACGCGGTCATCGCCATTGCCGTTACGTCCTGGCCCCCTTATGCCAGAATTGCCAGAGCCGAAACACTTACTCTCCGCCATGCGGATTTTATCCACGCCATCCGACTTCAGGGAGCCGGTCCTGTCCGAATCATCACGCGTCATATCATGCCGCTTTGCATGCCGTCACTGATCGTTCGGGTAACGCTCGACATGGCGGGTATCATTCTGACCGCAGCGGGGCTTGGGTTTCTGGGGATGGGCGCACAACCGCCGTCGCCGGAATGGGGTGCTATGACATCCGGCGGCCGCGGTTATATTCTGGACTACTGGTGGCTGATTACCATGCCGGGAGCGGCGATATGTATTGTCAGTCTGGCTTTCAACCTGCTGGGGGACGGATTGCGGGAAGTCCTGGATCCTCGGAATTGACCATGGCAGACGGCCTCCTTCTTGACGTCAGAAATCTGAATGTGGTGTAGGGAGCATTTCACGCGGTCAAAGATATTTGTTTTTCCATGGGAAGGGAGAAACTCGGGATTGTTGGGGAATCCGGATCCGGAAAAACCGTGATCGGTCGGGCTATTTTGAAGCTCCTGCCTCCATCTGCCCGAATCGATGCCGATGGCATCCAT
>CAYQKZ010000053.1:0-13271 GCA_964418135.1 uncultured Desulfobacterales bacterium | reverse complement strand
TCTCCCTCGATATTGATAACCCGTCCATCTCCTTTTTTGCTGGTGTGAACAATGGCACCGCACCCCACCGCACAATAACAACATATCGTGGTGGTTTCTTTGGCATACTTGGTCTTGAGCATCTGCGCATGGGCTTTGACCGGAGATAGGTCAAAGCCCAGACTTCCACTGACTGCAAGACCAGCCGCTGTGGCACCGGTGATTTTGATAAAATCTCTGCGTGTTACCTCCATCAAAATTTACTCCTTTCCGGGTTATTCGGTTAAAATAACAGACCAAGAAAAAATACAGAATTGCTCATTAGGTTACAACTCATCTTCAACATCTGCGGCATCATCATCAGCGATCTTGATGGAAGAATCCAGCTTGATTTCATCGGAATCATCGCTGTCCGCCTCAAAATCTTCTTCAAGCAGATCATCGATAATCTCGGATTCATCTTCCTCGATGCCCATGAATGCTTCTGTCAGAATTTCCTTGGAAGATGCCGCCGGTTCATCGATCAAAATAACCACCGGTTCTAATTTCTCGGTCACATAAAAATCTATCACCGTATCTGCAATCTTTTCCGCATGCCCTCTTGGAGGATACATATTTTTAGTTCTGAGTACCGAAATGACTTTTTCTTTGCCTGCTGCCACCGCATCGGATACAGCTCCATCATCATATGTTTCCTCACAGAGCAGAGAAAGAAAGTCCTTGTCCAGTTCACCATATTCACGAATAATCAGTCGGGTATTATCCTCATTTTTCAAAATGGAGTATTGCTGTTTCATTCCCACCCATCTCCCATCACACGGCGTTTACGTAGTGTCAAGATAACCAAATCCATAAAAAATTTAATTTTTTAAAGCATATACTGTTTGATTACCATATTCAAGATCAAACTCGTTGACAGTACGATCAAAAACGACTGTATGGAAGAAACGATCTCAATTTCCCTTATTCTTCACATCTTCATCCGTATAATATTTTGACACTGGCCCGGTCTATGGAACCGTCGGAAGTCATAGGTAGCGCATCGACGAATTGGACATACCGAGGTTTCTTATAGCGGGCAATCCGCGATGCCACAAAATCCATAAGTTCCTCCGCAGTCAGATTGAAACCGGATTTCAATACACAAACCGCTTTGATCCCTTCGCCAAATTTCGGGTCCGGAACTCCGATCACCGACACGGCCGCAATAGACGGGTGTTCTTTGATCACTGTCTCGACCTCGGCGGGATAGACATTCTCTCCACCAGGTTTGATCAGTTCTTTTTCCGGTTTTCGACCCGCAAACCACAGATAGCCCTCCGGGTCCATCCGGCCAATATCGCCGGTATGATGCATGTCATTCCGAAAAATGTTCTGGTTATATTCCACCTGATTCCAGAACCCTTGAAATACGAGCGGCCCCTGAACCACAATTTCGCCAGTTTGTCCGACAGCTACCGGATGATCTTTCTCATCCACGATCTGCATGCGGATCATAAACCCCTGTTTTCCGGCAGAGCCGGGTTTTTCCGAAGCCGGCGAAAAAGTGACCATACCGGAAGTTTCGGTCTGTCCGTAAAGAATCCAGAAGACACTTCGGGTTCTGCTCTCGAATGCCTGAATGGTATTGGTCTGATCGATACCGAGAACATGGCGGAGTGTCGAAACATTATAGGATATCCGATCCATTTCGGTCTGAAGATTGGATAATATCGGCGGAAATGATCCGATAATGGAAACCCCTTCCTTTTCGATCCATTCCAGAGCTTTTTGTGGATCGAAGCGATCCAGCACGACATTTTTGCCGCCGGCATGCATGACGGACAATGCCAGGTTGAGTCCCGTGATATGAAACAGCGGCAAGATGTTCAGATGGGTATCGGATGCGCTCAACCCCATGGTAGCCATCGTCTGAAGATTTCCCATCGTGATGTTGGCATGTGTCAGAACCGCACCCCGGGATTTTCCTGCAATCGCTGCGGTGTAAATGATGCAAAAAGGATCATCCGAAGACACCGGAGGTCGACTGAAAGCAATATCATTGCAAAACAGCCGATCCAGTGAAACTCCGACAGGAGCGGAATCTTCCAGGCAATATATCTGACCTGAATATCCATTATCGGTCGATAATTGTTGGACGGTATCGGCACAATTTCGATCGTAAAACAGAGCAACCGGCGCCGAATCGATCAGAATATGCCGGATCTCCTCCAAGGAAAGTCTCCAGTTGATGGCAACCACGGGGGCTCCACAGGCTGCTGCCGCCCCCATCATTATTAAATATGAATGGCAGTTATAAGACAGGATCGCAATTCGATCTCCTTTCGCAATTCCCTGCTGTTTCATTCCGCATGCCAGGGACTGCACCTGCTGCAATAAGTCTGAAAAAGAAGTACGTTTTTCATTACAGACTATCGCAATCCGATTGGCATGGGTTGCGGCGTTTCGCTCGAAAATATCGTATACTGTAAAATTTCGCATCGTTGTCATTGCCCCCTCAAAGTGGTATCGAATTGAAGATTGGGAGATTATTTCAAGTGAGTTTCCTGAACAAAATTTAATTTTTTTAATAAAAAGTAATTGATGATGGGTTAGATACACTGATCCGAATTCTCTGCGACGGTCGATCAACAAATTCATGCTTGACAGATGGTTCTGTTTTGAATCATAAAGAACAATTAACTTTTTTTCGTGATCATAATTAACCTTAATCGGCACATAAATTGCAATTTTTATATCGCATTAGAGTAGTTTATAAAACTGCAGAATCCCTCTCGTGGATTACATGACTGTTTTATTGAAACTGCTGGATATGTATCTAACAATTATTCTTGGAGAAATAATATGGTAAGAGAGCATTTACGCATTTTTTTACTTTTCTGCCTGATAATCGGCACCATTATCAGTTGTGATTCTACACAAAGCATTAATCCAGACAATTTGATACTGACAATATCAGCCACACCGAGTACCCTGAAAAATGAAGAATACAGTTCGATTGTCGCCACGCTTCAAAACAATGCTTCGCCTGTTACATCTCCTGTCGTCACCCCCACTACCACATCTGCAGTCGCACTCGCAGAAAGTTCAACAGCAGCCAACCCGGTTATCGGTTATGCAATCGTTTTTACCATTGCTCAAAACAACTCTAGGAGTTCACTAACAATTATCAACAATCTCACGGATGCGAATGGAAATGCAAGTGCCATTTACAAATCTGGTAAAGACTCAGGAATAGATATCATTAAGGCGACCATTGACACTGGTAAATCCGCAGCAGTAGCAATTATCGTCAATCCATCACCGACGCCTACACCGACGCCGACGCCTACACCGACGCCTACGCCTACGCCTACACTTAAACCGACACCGACACCGACGGCCGTGCCAACTCCGACGGCTACTCCGACGGCCGTGCCAACTCCGACAGCTACTCCGACGGTCGTACCAACTCCGACGGCCACACCTTCTTCTTAAACGAGTGAAACTATCTCAAAATTCGTTCCGCAACCAATAATCCGGCCCGGATGCTCTCTTGCAGGGAATTTTGAGATGTTTCTAAATATTTTCTACAGGAATTGCACCATGAGCGCTATGGATGAGCACATTCTAAAAACGACTAAGGAAATTGTCGTTAAATTCATTGAAACCGGACGGATTTCTCCAAGCGGGTTTCCGGAATCTTTCAAGTCCATTTATCAGGCCATTGACGAAACCGTAAAAGGGGCAAAAGAAAAAAACCGAAAAGAAGAGATTCCAGACGGATAGCATCTCGATAACATAGACGGCGATGTGGGCAGCACAATCGGATATTCTGCAACAACATGAGATATCAGGATATTGTCAGCAACAATCTTAATGAAAGGTTTGGAGAAAACAACAAATGGTAGAAAAGCTTCGTCATCTGTTATGGCTTAGTTATCTGATGATTCTTGTCTGTGCTGTCGGTTGCGGATCATCTCAAGATTCACCATCGGATCAAACCAAAGCGCTGCTGACCATCGAAGCCAAACCAACCACCTTAGGTGCCGGTGAATACAGTACGATTACAGCCACTTTGAAAAATCTCGCAGGAACCCCAATTTTTGGTTATCCGGTCGTGTTTTCAACAACTCAAAATCAATCAGGCTCCTCAATCACGATTGTCAACAACACCACGGATATCAAGGGAAATGCCAGCGCCATATACAAATCCGGTGCCCTTGCGGGAATCGACATCATCGAGGCTAGTTGTGCAAATGTCAATCCGATATCGGTTCCAATTTATGTGACTCCGAAAACAACGCCGACTCCGACACCCAAAACGACTCCCTCACCAACACCCAAATCGGCGCCTACACCCACCCCAACAGGATGACTATACTATGAATCGTTACAATCTGCGTTTACATCAAACTCCCTCCCCCAGCGGGGGAGGGTCGGGGTGGGGGTTTCAAAAGCGCAGATTGTTCCCATTTGAAGTATAATGATCGTAATGGATTTCTGAATTCTTGAAATTCATGTATCATGCCATTGATGGAACTCGAAAAAGGCAATAGGAAGAACCTGAAAAGAAGTGATTCAAAATGACTGATATATCCGAAAATTTTACCGAGGGTCCGGAAACGGATACAGAGTGGGAAAAACGAAGACTTTGCAGAGACGAAAGCTGCGTCGGAATCATCGGATCGAACGGTCGGTGCCGGGTATGTGGGCTCTTGGACCCAAGCATCCCAAAAGATCCCGACCTTTCCACAAATTCTATTTTTGTTCGGGATGAATCCGATGATTCATCCTCGGATGAAGATCAACGAGCTGAATATCAGGAATCCGGATGGGAAGATCGTAAGTTGTGCAGTGATGAAAGCTGTATCGGCACCATTGGCACGGATGGACGATGCCGGATCTGCGGACTGACAGGATAATCGCATTGAATTTCTCTTATTGATTGCCATATCCGTTTTGTTTCCCACAATCTGGACATTGCCAGGTAATGCCGTTGCAGGACATCCCCCAGAAATTTTTTTCCATGCAGTTCTGGCAAATAGAGAATCCGCACCGACATCTCCAACAGAATGGCGGATGTTTTCCACAGCAGGCACAAGGGATTTCTTTTGCCATGCGACGTTTTTCTTTGTATGAAAGTATCGTCTCTGGTCTTTTCATTTGTTTTTTTCGGCATGTTCTGCCTGTGATATCCAGGCTCGTCACTGTTTGTGGAAGGGTCTGGTCTGGAATGGAATTTAATTTTATTAATACAGGAGGGTGACGATGTCAACCCATACCGCTCCAGGGATTTCCCGGGAAAAAGCGTATAAACTGCTGACAAGGCATCTCAAAAATGAAAAACTGATATCTCATTGCCTGGCTGCTGAGGCCAGCATGCGGGAACTGGCACCAAGATTCGATCAGGACCCGGAAACGTGGGCCATTGCCGGACTGCTGCATGATATCGATTATGAAATCACAGACGGTGATCCTTCCCGGCATGGAAAAGAAGGGGCGGAACTGCTTTTGAATCACGGCATATCTCCGACCATTGCCGAGGCCATTCAAAAACACAATGCCGAAGGACTCGGCCTTGAACGCACCACGGTTTTCGACCATGCACTGGCCTGCGCCGAAACCATTACCGGCATGATCGCGGCAACCGCCTTGGTATATCCGGATAAAAAAATCGCCGCCGTCAAACCGCAGTCCGTCACCAAACGCATGAAAACGCCTCATTTTGCCCGGTCTGTCAGTCGTGATATCATCATGGAGTGCGAAACCATCGGCATTCCATTGTCGGATTTTGTAGCCATCAGTCTCAAGGCCATGGCTGGAATCGCCGACAGCATCGGACTCTAACAATTTCCCCTGATACGAATTACTGATGCCATTTTTTACCGCCATGAGATTTTCATGATTGGAAACCTGCCATGTCCGCCAAGCCAGTTCTTTATCTGATCGATGCCACGGCCACCATTCACCGGGCGTATCATGCCATTCGGGGTCTTTCTACATCCACAGGACTTCCCACCAATGCCGTTTTCGGGTTCACCCGGATGCTTCTCAAACTTCTTCATGACCGGTCCCCTGAATATATTGCACTGTGCTTCGACAGCAAGGAAAAAACGTTCAGACACGACATGTATCCGGACTATAAGGCCACCCGTCCCCCCATGCCCGAAGACATGCGGGTTCAGCTCCCCTATATCCGGCAAGTTGTGGAAGGATTTCAACTTCCGGTTATCGAGCAACCGGGTTTCGAGGCCGATGACTTGGTCGGAACTCTGGCTGCCCAGGCCGAAAAAGCTGGTTTTTCAGTGGTCATGGTGACCGGTGACAAGGATTTTGTTCAGCTCGTCACTGCGAATGTTTCGATCTGGGACCCCATGAAAGACAAGGTCACAAATCTGGAAGCCGTCCGTCAGACCGGTCTGGAACCTGGTCAGATCATCGATGTGATGGGATTGTCGGGAGATACCAGTGACAATATTCCGGGGGTACCGGGAGTCGGTCCCAAAACCGCATTGTCGCTGATTCAAACATTCGGCAGTATGGTCAATGTTTATGAAAGAATCGATGAAGTTGCTTCCAAATCCGTTCGCCAAAAACTATCCGATCACAAGGAACAGGCGTTTCTAAGCAGATCTCTGGTGACTATTCATACCGAGGTGCCGCTGTTCGTTCAACTGGAAGATTTCAAGATGCCTTCCCCGAATAAGGCGGCGCTGGCAAACCTGTTCAAAACCCTGGAATTTCGACAGCTTCAACAGGAATTTCCGATTTCATCCGACTTGACCCGGAAGCACTATACCGCTGTGACGACAACAGACGGCCTGAATCGACTCATTACGGATCTGTCCGATGCCCGGATCATTTCTCTGGATACCGAAACCACATCCGAAGACCCGATGAGAGCCAATCTTGTCGGTCTGTCTTTTTCCACAATCGCCCACCACGCTGTTTACATCCCGGTCGGCCATAATTATCCGAATGCACCGGTGCAATTGGATACCGTTCTTGTCCTGAATACACTCAAACCCTTACTGGAAAATTCCGCAATCCCCAAACTCGGCCAAAACATTAAATACGATGCCATTGTACTGGCCCGGTATGGCATTTTCCTGAAGGGGATCGTTTTTGACGATATGATCGCCTCTTATCTCATCAACCCATCGATTCGGGCCCACAGCCTGGATCAAATTGCAATGGATTACCTCAATCACAAGACCATTACCTTTCAGGAAGTTACCGGCAAAGGCACTTATGCCGGATTTGAAATGGTTCCCATTGACGCAGCGACACCTTATGCCTGTGAAGATGCAGACATCGCATTGATGGCCAGAGATGTTCTGCTCCCGAAACTGGAATCCCTGGGCTTGATGGATTTGCTGGAAAAAGTTGAAATCCCCCTCATCAACGTTCTGATACGGATGGAAATGCGCGGCGTGTGCGTGGACAGCGACCGGTTGAGGCTGCTGTCCAAATCCTTCGAAAGTCAACTGTCGGACATCGAAACCCGAATTTATGCGGCAGCCGGTGAAACCTTCAATATACAGTCCCACCAGCAGCTTGGGCAGATTCTATTTGAAAAACTGAAACTACCGACTCAAAAAAAGACCAAAAAGAAAACCGGGTATTCAACGGATGTCGAGGTATTGACCGATCTGGCTGTCCACCATGAGTTGCCGGATCTCGTGTTGAGGCATCGCACCCTCTCCAAGCTCAAATCCACCTACACCGATGCCCTGCTGAATTTGGTTCACCCGGAAACCGGCCGGATTCATACTTCTTACAATCAGACGGTCACTGCCACCGGCAGACTCAGCAGCTCGGACCCGAATCTTCAGAACATCCCCATTCGTTCCGAAGAAGGGCGACAAATCCGCAGTGCCTTCATTCCACAGGAAGGCTGGATAATGGTGGCTGCGGATTATTCCCAGATAGAACTTCGGATTCTGGCACACTGCTCGGAAGACCCGTTATTGATCGATGCGTTTCTTAAGGATGAAGACATCCATTCGCGGACTGCTTCCGAAGTTTTCGGGGGGCTTCCCAACATGTTGACACCGGAACTGCGGCGACAAGCCAAAATCATCAATTTCGGCATTCTTTACGGGATGGGGGCATTCAGCCTGGCGCGGGAACTGGGTATCAGTCAGAAAATGGCAAAAGCCTATATCGATCAGTATTTCAAGAAATATCGGCGCGTCCGGGAATATACCGAACAGACCATTGCATTGGCCCGTACGACGCACAAAACCAGCACCCTTCTGGGCAGAATCCGCCTGATTCCGGATATCAACAGCCTCAACAGCAATGTCCGCAGTTTCGCCGAACGGATTGCCGTCAACACCCCGATTCAGGGAACAGCCGCAGATCTGATCAAACTGGCCATGATTCGGATGGATGCGGATTTTTCGGAAAAAGGCTTTCAGGCCGCCATGCTGATGACGGTTCACGACGAGCTGGTTTTTGAAGTCCCGGAATCCGAGCTGGAAGTGGTGACAGCCCGTATCCGGGATATAATGGAAGGCGTATGGCAACTGAAAGTGCCGCTGAAAGTCAATATCGCTTCTGGAAAGAACTGGGCCGAAGCCCACTAAATTTTTTCCAGTGTATACCTCCGGGAACCCAATCCGATTTTCTCGGCATATTCAAGTTGATAAGACCAGTCGATTTCAGGATACAATCCCCGGAATTTGTCTTCGCCGGGACCCGTATTCTGGGTCAGGCAGGACCCGGGCATGGCCGTTTCCTGATTGACCAAATCCGCCGATGCCTGATCGATGGCAACCGGATCCACAGACGCCACCATCCCGATGTCTCTGACGATGGGCGCATCGTTATGTCCATAGCAATCACAGGCCGGAGACACATTGGTGATAAAATTGATGAACAGTGTTTTTCCTGCCTTCCCTTGCAAAACCCCCATCATGTATTCCACCATGTTCTCCTGAAAAATCGGGATCGCCTGATTCCACTGGATTTGTATGGCCTCCTGGGCGCAGATCAAAACGCATTCTCCGCAGCCGATACATTTCTGGGTATCCATGACCGCCTTTTTCTCCACGATGGACAGCGCTCCCTGCGAACAGTGGGGAATGCAGTCTCCACAGCCGATACATTTTTTTCGCTTGATATCCGGAGACACCGTGGAATGCTGGGCCAGTTTGCCTTTCCGGGAAGCACACCCCATCCCCAGGTTTTTGATCGTCCCCCCAAACCCCGACAGTTCATGGCCTTTGAAGTGCGCTAACGAAATAAGCGCATCCGCCTGAACGATTTCAGCCCCGATATACGCCTGCTGAATATTTTTCTGATGAATGTCCACCGCCACTTCGCTTTTTCCCCGAAGCCCATCGGCAATGATGATCGGCGCATCCACCGATGCGTGAGAGAAACCGTTTTGAATAGCGGTCAGCAGGTGGGACGGCGCATCGCTCCGGGTTCCGACATACACGGTATTGGCATCGGACAGAAAGGGAACGCCTCCTTCCGCCTTGATCAACTGAACTATTTTTCGAACAAAAACCGATCGGATGAAAGCGGCATTGCCGGCTTCGCCGAAATGCATTTTCACGGCAACCAGGTCCCTGGGTTTGATGGCGGAAGACAGCCCGGCTGTTTGTGCCAAACGACCCACCTTATCCACCAGATTTTCTTTGTGTGTAGACCGAAGATCTGCAAAATACACTTTGCTTATCATTATTTCTCCTGTAAAAGTTGTCGTAAATCGATAATGATCGATAACGGCTGAAAAAATATTCTCATTGAAACTGAATATATTTTATCCAGCATGGAAGATTCCTTTGAATGATTTGGATATTTAGTATTCAGCTTGAATAAAATCGATAGCCGGCCATTCCATTGAATACAATCATGTCAAATACTGCGGAAAAGCAGATTGCTTCCTCGTAGTTAAAAAAAGCATCTGGCACAAATGTTGCTTTAAACAATATTGTGTTGTATGTTGATTTCTATTTATTATCAAAAACAGGAGAAGTTGTCATGAAAAAACATTTATTTTCCAGAATGGTTGTGGTAGGGGCTGTTATCATTGTAATGGGCGTAGGAGTGAATGCGTTTGCCGCCGGAATGGAACAAGGTCCAGAAACGGCTCCCGCAGGTTCCAATTTGACAGAAGACCAGAAGAAGCAAGCAGAAACCGAACGCAATGCCTTTCAAACCGCCACCCAGAGTATCCGACAACAAATCAATGAAAAAAGGCAGGCATTACAGACAGAACTGAGCAAACCGCAACCGGATGCTGCAGCCTGTTTAGCCCTGCAAAAAGAACTCTCTGATTTACAGACCCAATTTGATCAGAAACGGGTAACCCACATTCTTCAGATGAAAAAAATCGATCCCAATTTTACCGATGGCAGAGGCATGGGAATGGGAATGGGACCTGGCAAAGGCCCGGGACCCTTCGGCGCAGGCGGACCCATTAAATAATTTTAAAACCAGTTCATTTCAGACACATGCCCCCTCCCAGTCATAGGTGAGGGGCAGGTATCACTTTTGTGTGTCCTTAAGCAGAAAAGAGGATGAGAATGAATTTTTCTCTGGCACAGCAGGCCGGGCAGCGGCTGATGGTAGGATTTGACGGAAAGTCATTCAACGAGGACCTGAAATATTTGATCGGAGAACTGAAGGTCGGCGGAATCATTCTTTTTTCCAGGAACCTGGGGAACCCGGATGAAATCCGCCAAATGTGCCGTGATGTGCAGGACTTTGCCGGAAGCTTGGGTCAGCCGCCGCTTCTGATTGCCATCGACCAGGAAGGTGGAGAAGTCGCTCGTCTGAAAGCCCCTTTTTTTACGGAATTTTTGGGCAATCCAGGTATCAAGACTCGGGATGAAGCCATCCATTTCGCCAGGGTGACGGCTGCGGAACTTCAGTCCATCGGCGTCAACATGAATTATGCTCCGGTTCTGGATGTTACCCGACCCGATATTCCGGGCATCATGGCCGGCAGATCTTTCGGGAGCGACCCGAACCAAGCGGCGGCATTTGGAACAACGATAATTGAAACGCTTCAAAATAGCGGCATACTGGCCGTAGCCAAACATTTCCCCGGTATCGGCCGCACCGTCCTCGATTCTCATCTGGATCTGCCGATCGTCAAAGAAGACCTCGATATACTCGAAGCCTGCGATCTCATTCCTTTTCAGGCAGCCATCCATAGCGGAGTCAGCGGCATCATGCTGTCTCATATTCTTTATGAAAAACTGGACCCGCAATGGCCTGCCAGTCTTTCTGTCTCCATCGCCAGAGATCTGCTGCGGGTCCGAATGAGATACACCGGACTGGTGATGACCGACGATCTGGACATGGGGGCCATAACCCGGCACTACCCGCTGGAAATTGCCGTCGATCGGTCTCTGTTGTCTGAAATCGATCAGATTCTGATCTGCCACAAAAGCCCAGCCATCGAAACAGCCTTTGAACGAATTCAAAAGCGTATCCGGGACAATGCATCCCTCCAAGCCATTTGCAATCAATCCATCGAACGCATCTTAGCCGTAAAAGACAGGATCAAATTCAACCTGCAGATTTAAAAATTGAATTTTTCCCATGAAAATAGAGTTGTCAGTAATCAGCCGATGAATTCGTTTTTCATAAATGGGGGTGAGTATACCCTTGCTCATGATCGTTTTATGACAAATCTTTTGTCGGCATTCACTGTTTGTCCTGGAACGCCTTTTCCAATATACCTGCCTGATCCCGTCGATATATTTTCGGAAACCCCGTGGCAGGGCTCGATGCGGATTGTCTGCCCACGTAATGCAACGGTCGATCGAGAATCCCTTCCAGAAGCGGACGAACAAACCACCAGGCACCCATGTTTTCCGGTTCTTCCTGAACCCACTTCCATGAACCGGCCTGCGGATACCGCTGGACCACTTCCCGAAGACGGTACTCTGGAAACGGATAATACTGCTCGATCCGCACGATGACGACATCGGGTCTCTGTAACGCATCCCGTTTCTGGACTAATTCGTAGTATATCTTGCCACTGCAAAAAATCATGATTTGAATTGGTTCCGTCTGTTCCGTCTCATCCAGCACTTCCTGAAACCCGCCGGATGTCATATCTGTGATGCAGGATACCGCCAGCGGGTTTCGCAGCAAACTCTTGGGTGTCAGAACCACCAGCGGTTTTCGAACCCTTCGGTGCATCTGCCGGCGCAGCAGGTGAAAATACTGGGCCGGCGTGGTCGGATAACAGACCTGGATGTTATCATCCGCACACAATTGCAGAAATCGTTCCGGTCTGGCACTGGAATGCTCCGGACCCTGACCTTCGAGGCCATGGGGCAGCAGCAGGACGAGACCACTCAGACGTTGCCATTTGCTCTCGGCACTGGCTAAATACAGATCGATCACGGATTGGGCATTGTTGATGAAATCCCCGAACTGGGCTTCCCAGAGAATCAGATGGAGCGGCTGCACCATGGAATACCCGTACTCGAATCCCAGAACGCCGGCTTCCGCCAGCAGGCTGTTCCAGGCGGAAAACGAGGCTTGGTATCCGCCCAGACCGTTCAGGGGGACATGATACGCACCGGTATTGATATCGACCAGAAAGGCATGCCGCTGGCTGAACGTCCCCCGCTGAACGTCCTGTCCGCTCAGCCGGATGGGCATCCCCTCGTTCAGAAGTGTGGCAAACGCCAGAGATTCGGCATTGGCCCAGTCAATTCCCACGCCGGTTTCAACGGCATCCAGTCTTTTTTTTAACATCGTCTGTATCTTGGGATGGGCGCTGAATCCTTCAGGAACAGCCGTCAAAGACCGGCTGAGGGCCTGGAGCTTGCCGATTTCGACACCGGTCGACACCATGCCATGAAGATAACGGCCGTCATAATCTTTCCAGACTTCGTAGAATCTGGCCTGCGGAAACAGGCATTCCGTTCCGTGAATTTTTTGATAATCCGCATCCAGCCTCTGCCGGACGGATTTTTCCATTGCTTCGATTTCCGGTAACGTCACGACACCTTCGTTCAGAAGCTTTTCAGCATAGAGTTTACTGAGCGGTTGTCTCTGCCGGATTCGTTCGTACATCTGCGGCTGGGTAAAATAAGGTTCATCCCCTTCATTGTGGCCGTAACGACGATAACAGATCAAGTCCACTACGACATCTTTGCCGAATGCCATGCGGTATGCGGCTGCCAGACGCATGACATGCACCACGGCATCCGGGTCTTCACCGTGTACATGGAATATCGGAATCATCAGCATTTTCGCACAGTCCGTGGCATATCGGGTGGAGCGGGCATCCTCCGGAAGTGTCGTGTAACCGATCTGGTTGTTGATCA
>CAYQKZ010000052.1:0-13304 GCA_964418135.1 uncultured Desulfobacterales bacterium | reverse complement strand
ATGGCCAGGTATGAACTGACAGCCATGACCATCAGCAGCAGCGCCAAAAAAGCCGTTCCGGAGAGCCCTTTCGGCAGCAGCATGGCTAAGACCAGGCCGGTAATGCCGCCTTTCAGAGAAAAAGAGAGTCCCGGTATCCAAGGCAGTAGAAGCGGCATTACAACGGCACCGGAAAAAATTCCCAGAAAAACGGCGCCTGCGGCATAAATTCCCCGGCTCCAGGCTGCATGGAACGAAAACAGCCCAGGCCCGAAGCCTGAAATCAAAAAAACGGCCGCCAAAACCCGAACCAGGGATTTTCCGAGCAGATACAGCTCTACCGGCGTCAACACCAGCCGCTCGGCCATCGAGAAAGTTACCCGGCGCATCTTCTGATCCGCTTTCATCCCGTCTTTCAGGAATTGGGCGATATCCTCGGCCCGTATCGGCCCCCAGATAACTTCAAATCCACAAAGCTGTTTCACCTTTCGGGCGGATACACCGGTTGCCGCCAGTTGCGGCAGCACCAGGCGGCGGTGGCGAACGAGCTGTTTCAGGTTGCAGCGGGCCACACGATCTGCCACTTCCCCGCTGGAGAACGTTCCCTTGCCGGCCGCACACCATACATTGATCCCCCGTGTGTCGCAGACCATGATCCAGGCGTCTACCGTTCCCAAATGTCGGCGCACCGTGTCGAAACTGAGCTTGTAATCGGCCGTGACCAGAACCGGCGATTCCAGACCCGGTGAACCGACACCGTAGATTCCCGGCGCAACCGTGTAAGCATCACGAAAAATGCCCAGCCTGACCCGGACTGTTCCCAGCCGGTCCAAACCGTTCAACTGCGTGTGGATGACAGGAACCCGGCCGGCCGGTGTTTCCATGAAATGCCGGACAAAGCGGCTGATGGTGTATCCGGGTGTCTCATAGGGATCGGCTGGATGGGTAACCGAAGAGCCGCAACAGGGGATGTCTTTCTGCGGTGGGGTCGGCAGCGGAACAAACGGGTTCGTTTTTTCAATGCCTGCGGGTGATGCGGATGCGCAGCAGTCCGGGCTGCATGTGCAGGGGCCCTTCATTTTCATTTCTCCCTCGATAATCATCGGCGATTTTCAACAAACGATATCATGAAAAAGCACATCTCACCGTTTGGTTGCTTCATGAAGGGTATCCTCACCGCTGGAAATCACCATATTTTATTCATCAGGTTAACTCATCGATTACCTGCCGGAATCGCTCCAGCACATCCCTGTTCAGGCAGTAGCAGGTGCGGGGACCTTCTACATTGCCCTGGATCAATCCGGCATTTTTCAAACATTTGAGGTGCTGGCTGACTGTTGACTGAGCCAGCGGCAGGATATCCACGATATGACCGCATATACACCGATCGATGGACCGGAGATGCTGAATGATCCGGACTCGTGCCGGGTGCCCCAGTGCTTTGCAAATTCGAGCAAAATCAAGTATTTTTAGATTGTCGGATTCAGAAATCATAATTTTCGTATCTGAAAAACGCTGTATCATCCAGACTCCTTTCCATCGTAATTTTACGATATATGATCCACCGTTCGCTGTCAATGACCATTCATGATTCGTGCCGTTTTCATCATCGCCCGCAATTCGGATATGTACACTGTCAACGGTCAAACCCGTCCTCCGCTGGGGGAGGATGCATAAGAAAATTGCAGATTATGCCCGTTTGCAGTATATGATACCGGCCCGATCGGGATCGGAATTGACACGCCATTCCATTTGGCCTACTATGATTTTCCAGTTTATATTTTGGTGCGTTATCGGTCGGAAATGACCGAAATGTAAATTTCATATTACAGATAACAGGAGATAATAGAATTCCGTTGGAATATGCAGCTAAAATTACCGGAACCGGCTCGGCGTTCCCTCAGGAGCGGGTCACAAACGCAGACATTTCTCAGAAACTGGCACTGTCCGGAATCGAAACAAGCGATTCATGGATTCGGGAACGAACCGGCATTGCGGAAAGGCGCATGTCCGCCCCCGGAAATTCGGAAGAACACAACTCATCGTTAGGCCTTGCCGCTGCCCGGCAAGCCTTGGAAATGGCCGGAAAAACCCCTCTCGACATCGACCAGATCATCTATTCCACCTGTACGCCGGATACCATCATTCCCTCAACGGCCTGCTGGCTCCAGCACAAGCTGGGCGCCGTAAAAGCCTGGGGGATGGATTTGAATGCCGCGTGTTCGGGTTTCATTTATGGGCTGAGCATTGCCGATCAGTTCATATGTTCCGGAAAAACCCGCACCGCGCTGGTCATCGGCGCTGAAGTTCTAAGCACCATCATCAACTGGAGCGATCGATCATCCTGTATTCTTTTCGGGGACGGGGCCGGAGCCGCCATTGTCGAGCGGGCTCCCGAAGCATCGTCTCACCGCATTCTGTCCACCCACCTCCTGTCCGACGGCACTCTCTGGGAGCTGCTTCATATCCCCGCCGGGGGATCGGCCCAGCCGGCAACGCCGGATTTGATATCTCAGCATCTCAATAAAATCCAGATGAACGGCCGGGAAATCTTCAAAGTTGCCGTCCGAACACTCAGCAGTTTCGCGATCGAGGCTTTGAATGAAAACCAGATGACTGTGGATATGCTGGACTGGTTTATTCCCCATCAGGCCAATTTCCGAATTATCGAAGCGGTGGCCAAACGATTGGATCTGCCTATGGAAAAAGTCCTGGTCAATGTGGACCGCTATGGAAACACGTCGTCTGCGACCGTGCCGACCATGCTGGATGAGGCGGTGCGGGACGGCCGGATTCAAAAAGGGCAGATCATCCTGCTCGATGCATTCGGAGCCGGCCTGACGTATGGCTCCGTGCTGTTGAGATGGTAATTGTTTTCCTGTGTTCATGAAGAAGGGGAGGGGTTTCAAACCGCCCTTGCGATCATTCACACAATGACGCCGACAGAATAGATGTTTGGGATCGGCCATACGGTGAAGCGGAGTTTCGATCTATGCTGAGTATCCGGAAAATCGGCGTTCTGGGAAGAACCTACCGTCACCTGAACCGATACCGCCAGATACTGGCCATTCTGTTCAGTTATGGATTCGGCGAAGTCATCGAGCTTCTGAGAATCGATCAATATCTGGATATCGGCCTCCAGATGATTTCGAAAAGCCGCGGAGAACGTGTCGAAAAACTCTCCCGCGCCGAAAGAATCCGAATGGCCATCGAAGAACTGGGGCCGACGTATATCAAGCTGGGCCAGGTGCTGTCCACCCGGCCGGATTTGATACCGACGGATTTTATCACGGAGCTTTCGCGTCTTCAGGACAATGTGCCGCCGTTCAGTTTCCAGGAAACCGAAGAGATCATACAATCCGAATTCGGCGTTCCCATCGATGATCTATTTGAATTCCCGGAACAGATCCCGCTGGCTTCGGCATCCATCGCCCAGGTTTACCGGGCGTTGTCTCGCGAGGGGGAGCTTCTGGCCGTCAAGGTTCAGCGGCCGGGCATCCGGCGGATGATCGAGGTAGATCTGGAAATCATGCTTCATATGGCAACCCTGATGGAGCGGCATATCGAAGAATTCGCCCTGCACCGGCCTGTCCGTATCGTGGAAGAATTCACGAAAGTGCTGGAAAACGAAATCGACTTCACGATCGAGGCGGCCAGTATGGAGCGGATTGCCGTGATGTTCCTGAATGATCCGACGGTGTATATTCCCAAAGTGTTTCGGGACAAGTCGTCTTCGGTGGTGTTGACCATGGAGCTGGTGGAAGGCATCAAGATATCCCATGTCGAAGCCATCGAAAAAGCGGGGCTGGATCGAAAACTGCTGACCCGAAGAGGGGCGGATGTCTGTTTGAAGCAGATTTTCCAATACGGATTTTTTCATGCCGACCCCCATCCCGGCAACATCTATGCACTCATGGGAAATGTGATCTGTCTCCTGGATTTCGGAATGGTCGGAACCGTCGATCAGAGAACCCGCGAAGATATCGTGGAACTGGTGGACAGTATCGTTCACCATCACCCCACCCGTGCCGCGCAGGTGCTTTTGAGAATTACCGAGTGGGAACAGGAACCCAATTTGAGAGAGTTTGAAAAAGACGTTTCGGAATTCATCGGGATGTATCTCTACAAGCCTCTCAGAGATATCAAAATCGGCCGGCTGCTTCAGCATCTACTGGAGATTTCCGCTGTTCATCATCTTCGGATTCCGGCGGATCTCTTTCTCATGCTGAAAGCACTGGGCACAGTGGAAGGAATTGCCCTGACCCTGGACCCGGAATTCGACATGATATCACACGCGGCCCCATATATTCAAAAAGTCAAACTGGCCCGCCTGCATCCGGACCGAATCGCCGGGGATGCAATGCAACTGGCGTCACAATTCATGGATTTTCTGGGTCAGTTTCCACAGGACATTCTGGAGATCGCCCGGCTCGTCCGTCAGCAGAAGCTGACGGTCAAGATCGAGCAGACAGGACTCTCGACACTTCTTGCCACCCAGGATCAGATCAGCAACCGGATTGCCTTTTCCATCATCATCGCATCGCTGATTATCGGCTCTGCCCTCATCGTCATTTCCGAAACCCCACCCTTGGTCTACGGGATATCGTTCATCGGTTTCATCGGGTTTATCGCGGCGGCCCTGATGGGAATATGGCTGTTGGTTGCCATCATCAGAAAGGGGAAACTGTAACTTTCTTTAGACATTCAGAATATTCATCATCTTAACTTTTGCCACCCAACCCTCCCCTGCCGGGAGAGGGAGCATACGGAAATTGCAGATTATGCCCGGTTGCCGTTTGCAGTATATGTCATCTCTCCGATTCAACCGCGGGGCGGTTTAACAATCGATTGATCCGGGCGATGAGCCGTTTGGGGTTGACTGGCTTGGTCAGATAATCATCGGCGCCGGCATTGATAATTGCTACTTCGGCATCCACTTCATCTTTGGACGTCAGCAGAATGATGGGAATAAATCGGGTGGTCAGTTGAGATTTGAGTTTGGTAACCAGTACCATGCCGTCCATTTCCGGCATCAGGTAATCGGTGATGATCAGATTTGGCTTTTCCTGTACGGCGATCTTGAGGGCATCCTCTCCGTTCCCGGCGGTCACGGTAACATAATTCTGCGATTCAAGAATATTTTTAAGAATTTTAATCACAACCAGATTGTCATCCACAATCAATATTTTTTCAGGTCGAATGCTGCCGATCGAGGAGGGCGGCTCCGGTTTCTGAGATTCGTCTTCGGTCGTAACCGCTAAATATCCCAGGCTTTTAACGACATTGTCCAGTGATTCCTGAGCGGCATCATCATACTCGGGCGGGGCTACGCGGAATACTTCCTCTATTGTCGTCAGGCCCAGGAATGCTTTGTTGATGCCATCCATGCTCAGCGTCGTATAGCCATCCTTTTCCGCCGCTTTCTTGATGGCAATTGCGGATATATTTCTGGAAAGAATTTCCTTGATCGTCGGCGTGATTATCAGAAGTTCGAATATTCCCAGCCGGCCAGTGTATCCGGAATACTGACAGGTTTCACAGCCGGCACCCTTCCAGAATTTCTTGCTCCGGTCTGGTTTGACGATAGGCTCCAACTGCTCAAAAATCTGTGGGGTCAACGGGTCCGGTATTTTACATTTCTTGCAGATTCCCCGTACCAGACGCTGACCGAGGACAGCAACCAGAGAATCCGCGATGACAAAGGCGTCGACACCCATGTCCAGAAGCCGGGTGACTGCCGATGGCGAATCGTTGGTATGGAGGGTGGAAAGTACGAGATGTCCGGTCTGAGCGGCCTGAAACGCAATCTTTGCGGTTTCACTGTCTCGAATTTCCCCCACCATGACGATATCCGGATCCTGCCTCAAAATTGATCTGAGACCATCCGCAAATGTGATCCCTGCTTTGGGATTGATCTGAACCTGGTTGATTCCGGCAATATCGAATTCCACGGGATCCTCGACCGTCACGATGTTGACTTTGGAAGAATTGAGGTGTTTCAGCGCCGTGTACAAGGTCGAGGATTTTCCGCTGCCGGTCGGGCCTGTTACCAGAATGAGGCCCTGGGGCCTGTCGATGGCATCCATAAAACACCGCAGATCTCTTTCCGAAAACCCCAATTGATCGAGGCCCAAACCTCCGGCACTGGGATTCAAAATACGGATGGTCACTTTTTCACCATAGGATGCCGGAATGGTGGAAATCCGAAGATCGAAGCGGGTATCCCCCATTTTGACCTGGGCTCTACCATCCTGAGGCTTTCGGCGAATGGATATATCCATGCTGGAAATGATCTTGATCCGGGAAACCAGCGACAAATGAATTTGTTTGTCGATCTTCATGATTTCCCGCATGATGCCGTCAATTCGATACCGGATGACCACGTTGTCTTTCTGGGGTTCGATGTGAATGTCGCTGGCTTTCATTTTGATGGCATCGGCCAGAACGGTATTGGTAAATCGCACCACGGGCGGCAGTTCTGTCAAATTCATCAGATCCTGCACATTGTGTTCTTTTTCCCTGGTTTGTCCGACAAGCTCGATATCTTCCATGAGCCCCATATCCGGTCCCAGGTCTTTCTCGAGATTTCGTTTGGGATAAAATTTCTGAATAGCGGACAGAATGTCTCCCTGCGGGGCAATCGTGACGAAAATATCCATCTGGGTGATAAACCGCAGATCGTCCAGCGCATAAAATTCCAATGGGTTCGCCATGGCAACGACCAACTGTTTTTTGACGATCTTGATCGGAAGCAGCAGGTAATTTTCCGCCATGTCATGAGGAACAAGATCGATCACTTCTTTGGGGACATGGATATCGCTGAGTCGAAGAAAGGGAATTTTGAGCTGACTGGCCAAAGCTTTAGCGATTTTTTCATCATCGGTCACCCCCATATCCATGAGAATCTGACCGATTTTCTTTTTCTGGGTTTTCTGGATTTGCAGCGCGTTATCCAACGTATTCTGGTCGATCAGATTGGCCTGAAGCAATATATCTCCCAGTTTATTACGTCGTGATGATGGTTTGGCCGAATTTTCGGACGGTATATTCATATGGGGTGTTGCCTCGTAGACAGAATAGCCTCAATGCATATGGGCTGATTGATAACGTTAAAATTTGTATTACACTTTTATACCGTTTAGCAGTCAATCGCGCAAGAAAGTATCAATCAGATATTGTGTTGTGATGTCATCTATTTTTGATGACTTCCTCAATTTCAGAAATCAAGGCGTTCATTTGCTTCATGAACGACGGAACTGTCCGGGCCAGCGCTTCATCTTGATTTTCACGAGACTGCTGCATGATCAGTTGCGCCAGGTTGGATATATCCATGAACCCCAGGGTGCCGGTAGACCCTTTCAGGGAGTGCGCCGACTTTCCCAGCAGGGCCAGATTCCGTTTCTCGAAAGCAGAAGACATGGCTGTGAGATCAGCAGGTGTTGTCTGAACAAAGAGTTCCAGCACATTGTAAATATCTTCCTCCTCCAGTCCAAGTCGTGAAGCTATCTCTTTAATATCCATCGTTTCCTCACCGATAACGTTCCCAAAATTTTTATCTTGAAAGCTATAGACTCTATTGTTGTTGCGTTGCCTTACGATGCATCATCGTTTGCGATCTTTGCATCCTTGCTGTAAGAATTGAATGTGACAGCAGACGGGCACAGATGGGGAAGCGGACAAGACGGGCATCCCGGTTTTCTGGCCCTGCAAATTTCCCTTCCGAAATAAATCAGACGCAGACAGAATGCATTCCATGATTTTTTTGGAAGAATCGCCATCAGATCTATTTCGATTTTTTCCGGGTTCTGATGTCGGGTAAGTCCGAGGCGTCTGGATATCCGGATTACATGGGTATCCACAACGATTCCGGGTTTTCCAAAAGCGGCGCCCAGAACCACATTGGCTGTTTTTCGTCCGACACCGGGCAGTTGAACGAGTTCGTCCAGCGTATCGGGAACGCTGCCCTCGAAGCGATCGAGCAGCATTTCGGAGCAGAGTTTAATATTCTTTGCTTTGTTGTGATAGAAGCCGGTTGAACGAATCAGGGTTTCAATGGTTTCAATATCGGCCCGGACAAAATCCTGGGGGCCAGACAGCCGACCAAAAAGGACCGGTGTAACCTGATTGACCTGTCTGTCCGTACACTGAGCCGATAGTTGGGTGGCAACCAGAAGCTGAAAAGGATTCTTGAAATCCAGTTGTGTCTTGACATTGGGATAGGCGGTACTTAGTATCTGATGAATTTTGCCTGCTTTTTCTTTCAGTGTCATATTCTGTGAACTCGTAACCATCAGTGAAACAATACCATGAATCATCCGGAAAATAAAGTCCGGGCACTCGGATTGTGTTCCGGTGGGCTCGACAGCATTCTCTCCGCCGTCGTGCTTAAAAATCAGGGAATCGCCGTCGAGTGGATCGCTTTCGAAACGCCTTTTTTTTCATCAGAGAAGGCCCGTCGGGCTTCTGAACAACTTCAAATTCCGCTCATCGTTCAAAATATCACGATGCCCTATCTGGAGATGCTGCGTGATCCGCCCTGCGGTTACGGTCAGCATATGAATCCCTGCATGGATTGTCATGCCCTCATGTTTCGCCTGGCCGGTCTGGTATTGAAAGACAGGGGGATGGATTTTCTGTTCAGCGGAGAAGTGCTGGGGCAGCGTCCCATGTCCCAGACCCGATCATCGCTTCGCTATGTCGAAAAACATTCGGGATACCGAGAGATGATAGTCCGTCCCCTGAGCGCCAGACTGCTTGAAGAAACACTTCCTGAAAAAAAAGGGCTCGTGAACCGGCAACTTCTGCTGGGGCTGTCCGGCCGGTCCCGCAAACCACAAATCCAGCTTGCCAAGGCGTGGGGAATTGTCGATTATCCGGCGCCGGCAGGCGGTTGTCTTCTGACGGAAACGGTATACAGCCGCCGACTGAAAGATATTTTCGATCACCGGGCGGACTGCACGGAAAACGATCTTCACCTGCTTAAATACGGCCGACACATCCGTCTGAACGCGGATGTGAAAATCATCGTCGGGCGCACCCTTTCGGACAATACCAGCATCCTTGGTCTCCGGAACCCATTGCGGGATACGGTGTTGAAAACAGTACAGATCCCCGGTCCGGTCGTGCTGATTCCGTCGCTCGCCGGAAACGACGATATCCTGCAGGCGGCCGCCATCTGCGCCGGTTACAGCAAGGCATCGAACCATTCACGGGTGTCGGTCGAAGTGATGTCGCGGGAAGCCGTCGACACCCTTCAGGTTGCTCCCATACCGCCAGAAACCATCCAGCCCCTGTTGATCGGATAACCGTGATTTCTGTTTGATTCCCCCCCCATGATCATGGTACACATGTCAGCGACGCTGGTATCACCCGGCCGCTGTATTTTTTTCGTTCGCTACATTACCATGCTTATTTTCTTCTGTGGTTTGACGTTTTATTAGAGACTTTCAGAACTGTAGTATATCTCCGACCGATAACACCGCGATATCGTTTTTCCGGGTGTGTATATAGTTCTTAACCGACTTAAAGGACAACCCGTTTGTCTATGTTTGTCGATTTCATCATATTGAGTTGTCTGCTGTGTATGGCTGCGTTTTTTTCAGCAGCCGAAACCGCATTTTTTACCCTCAGCCGCACCAAGGCAAGACATCTGGCCAAAGATAACGAACAGCCGTATATCCTGATTCATCGGTTGAAGGAAAACCCTCACCGGCTGTTGACAACATTGCTGATCGGAAACAATACGGTCAAGATCGGGGCAACGGCCCTGGCTACGAAGGTTGCCTTGCAGTCCTTTTCGGATTACTATCCCCTGGGTTTTGCAATCGGCATCATGACGATCTTGATTCTGGTTTTCGGCGAAGTGTTCCCCAAATCTCTGGCTGCCCGGAGCAATGTGGCCGTTGCCGGATTGACGGTGTATCCGGTTTACTGGTGTTCCATTCTCTTTCTTCCCGTTTCGAAAGTTCTCTACGCCGTTCAGATGCTGACCGGAACCATTCAGGAATCACCCGTTGTCACCGAAGAAGAGCTGCTGACCTTTGTCGAAGTTGTCGAGGAAGAAGGCGAAATCAAAGAGGAAGAACGGGAACTGATTCACAATATTTTTGAATTCGACAATACCAATGCTTCGGAAATCATGACACCGAGAGCGGACATGTTCGTTGTGGATGCCGTTCAGCCGCTGGACCTTCAGGCGGTTGCCGACTCCGGGTTTACCCGGATTCCGGTGATTGAAGCCGATATCGATCATGTGATCGGTATCGTCAATATCAAGGATATTTTCGTTCAGCAATCCATTCCGAATTCATCCATCGATATTCGAAAGATCATGCGGTTGCCTTATTTCGTTCCGGAAAATAAAAAACTCGATTCTCTCCTGCGCCAATTCAAGAAACGAAAAAATCATATCGCTATTGTCGTAGACGAACACGGCGGGGTTTCCGGTCTGATCACCCTCGAAGATGTTCTGGAAGAGCTCGTGGGTGAAATCAGCGATGAAACCGATATGGAAGAACCCCACATCATCAAGGTTCAAAACGACGAATGGATCGTTCCCGGAAAATCCGATATCGATGAAGTCAACGAACTGATTCCCATGAACATTCCGGATTCCAAAGAATTCGACACGTTTTCGGGATATGTCCTGAATCAGACGGGCAGAATTCCCATGGTCGACGAGCAAATCCCCATCGGTGATTTTCTGGTGATCGTTCAGGAAATGGACGGCAACCGCGTCAAGCAGTATCGAATCAAACACCTCTCCCCTCCCTCGACTCCAGACTGATGTCTCCGCTGTCATGACGCTGCAGTTTGTCCGAATCGCAGTTTCCCTGCCGGTTGCCGGAACGTTCACATACCGGATACCGGATCATCTGGCATTCCTGGCAGCTCCTGGAATGCGCGCCCTCGTACCTTTCGGCCGGCGCCGGGTCACCGGATACATTCTGGGTGAAAGTCCGGAAATGGAACGGGATGCAGTCAAATTCATTCTGGATGTCCTGGACGAATCCCCGCTGTTTCCAGCTTCCATGATTCCTTTTTTTGAATGGATTTCCGATTATTATTTCTATCCCATCGGCCAGGTCATTCAGTCCGCCCTGCCTGGCGGATTGACCCGAAAAGAGATTGCCCGATATGTTGTCACGCCGGCCGGCAAAAACCTTTTGACAGATATATCGCTGCCGGCTCTCCAGCGGGACGTACTCGTCCTTCTTGAAAACAAGCCCCGCAGCAGCAAAGAAATTTCCGGTTCTGCCGGAACCCCTGTACCGGCCTCGCTGTTGCTGTCCATGGAAAAAAGCGGATGGATCGAAAAAATCCGGGAGATCAAAACCGAAACCACCCGGCATTTGCAGGAACTCTACATCACGCTGACCGATGAAATTGACACCGTATCCCTTTCCCGGTCGCAGAAACGCATTCTCGAGACCGTTCGAGCCTATGGGGATATGCCGGTTCGGGAACTGAACCGCCGCATTCCGTCCGCATCCCGCAAGCTTCCTGCCATGAAAGAGGCCGGCTGGATAAATGTCCAGACTCGGACCTTGTATCGGGATCCTTTTGGGGAGACGGTTCGCCCGGATCAGCCGCCGGATTTGACATCGGAGCAGCAGGATGTGGTTTATGCGGTGGAAGAATCCATGGGAAAGGGTTATAAGCCATTTCTGCTGAAAGGGGTGACAGCCAGCGGCAAAACCGAAGTTTATCTGCAACTGACCGAACGGATGATCCGAAAAAACCGATCTGTTCTGGTGCTGGTACCTGAAATAGCGCTGATATCCCAGGTCGAGCGCTGTTTTCGGGCCCGTTTCGGGGAATGTGTCGCCATTCTTCACAGCGGGCTTTCCGCCGGCGAACGATTCGATCAGTGGGATCGCATCCTGCGGCGCCTGACCCCCATTGTCATCGGCACCCGTTCGGCGATTTTTTCGCCGGTTCAGCACATAGGGCTCATCGTGGTGGATGAGGAACACGACACATCCTATAAGCAAGACAGCGGTCTGCATTACCATGCGCGGGATCTGGCACTGGTCCGGGCTAAAATGGAAGGAGCGGTCGCGCTTCTGGGGTCGGCGACCCCTTCCATTCAGTCCTATCATCATGTGTTGACCGGGAAATTCTATGGATTGAACCTGTCACGACGCATCGAGGATCGCCCGCTGCCTGAAACGGTTGTCGTGGATCTGCGCGGACTTCGGGATCAGCGGGGTATCTGGAAACTCATCACCCCGCAATTGCATGAAGCGATGAAAGAGACACTGGCCCGAGGTGAGCAGGTGCTGTTGTTTCTCAACCGCCGGGGATTCGCCAGTTTTCCGGTATGCGCGGCCTGTGGTGAGGTGATCCGGTGTCGGAACTGTTCTATTTCCCTGACCCTGCACCAGAAAGATCAGACGTATCGCTGCCATTATTGCGGTTTTTCCAAAACGTCGGCAACATCCTGTGCGGCCTGTGGCAATTCCCGTTTCAAGCTTCTGGGCATGGGAACCGAAAAAATCGAGGCCGCCGTCACATCGCTGTTTCCGGAAGCAGCAGTCGCCCGGATGGATCGGGATACGGTGGCTCCCAAAGGGGCTCTTCTTAAAATGCTCAAAGATCTGAGAAACCGGACAACGGATATCCTGATCGGCACGCAGATGGTGGCCAAAGGCCATGATTTTCCCAACATCACCCTGGTGGGAATCATCTGCGCCGATTTGTCCTTCAATTTTCCGGACTTCAGATCCAGTGAGCGCATGTTTCAATTGCTGCTTCAGGTTTCCGGCCGGGCCGGCAGAGGAGAGTCGCCCGGGCAGGTCATTCTCCAGACTTATAATCCGGAGCATTTCATCATCGATGCAGCCACCCGGCAGGACTATGATGTATTTTACGAAAAAGAGATCCGGTTTCGTGAAAAACTGCAATACCCCCCGTTTTCCCGCTTGATTCAAATCAAGCTGTCCGGCAAAGATGCGGAAAAAACCCGGATTCATGCGCTGAAAATTGGTGACATCTGTCGCGGCATGATAAAAATACAGCCGTCTCTGCAACCTGTCGAGATACTCGGGCCAATTGAATCCTATCTTCCCAGAATCGCCCGCTATTACCGCTGGCAGATTCTCCTGAAAAGTTCTCGGACCGCACCACTTCGGCGGATGGCCGATGAATTGATCACCACCCATCGAAAAGAAATCCAGCATCCGCTGGTGTCTGTGGTCTTTGATGTTGATCCCGTATCCATGCTGTGATAGGGGTACGGTAAACGGCTAACAAGCCCCGGACCCCCAGAAAAACGGAGAATGTGAAAATGACCGATTTTATGACGATCCTAAAGGAAAGAAGAA
>CAYQKZ010000051.1:0-13518 GCA_964418135.1 uncultured Desulfobacterales bacterium | reverse complement strand
TTGTTATATCAAAACACTGTTTCAATCTTTAAAAATACTGTTATTATTTTTATTCAGAGTATTGATCAAGAAAGATGCCATGTTTTTTCAGTCTTCGCTTGAATGTGTAATAATTCATCCCCAGCATGGCAGCCGTTTTCATGCGTTTTCCCCCGCAGAAACGAAGGGCCTCTTCGAGTGACCATTTTTCGAGGGCATCTATTCTGCATGGAAAAGGCGGCGGACTCGGAGATAAATACGTGGCGGCGTACATCGGCGGCGGCCCATCCCCCTTGTCGCCTGTCTGGATCGCCTCCGCAATCGCCGACACCGTCACGACATCTCTAACATCGATCAACACCCGGCGAATCACACTTTTCAATTGTCGGATATTGCCGGGCCAATCGAAACCGGTCAGCAAAGATCGGGCGCTCTCATCCAGAATCGGAACACCCCGGCCCATGACCCCGCAGGTGTCCCGAATGAACCGCACCGCCAGCGGGACAACACCGTCTCGCATATCCCGGAGTGGCGGAAGCGAAATCACCACATCCGCCAGTCGGTAGTAGAGATCTTCCCGAAACCGGCCTTTTTTCACTTCCTCGATAAGATCGCGGTTGCTGGCCGATATGATACGGACATCACCGGTTTCTTCCACGGCGCTGCCCAGCTCCATATACCGTTTTTCTTCCACCAGACGCAGCAGCTTCGTCTGTATCCGGATCGGACAGGCTTCCACATCATCCAGAAAAAGGGTGCCGCCCTGGGCGGACTCCACCAGACCGACCTGATGCTTGATCGCACCCGTAAACGCTCCGCGGACATGCCCGAACAGCTCTCTTTCCACAAGATGTTCCGGCATGGCCGCCACCTGGGCCGTGACAAACGGCCCATTGCGCCGGGAGCTGATCTGATGGATGATTCCTGCCAGAAAAGATTTGCCGCTTCCGGTTTCCCCCAGCAGCAACAGATTGAAGGGCGTGTGAGCAGCGCGGGCCGCCTGTTCCGATATAGACTGTATGGCCGAGCCGGTGCCCAACTGTGCAGAGATGGATGCGGTCAGCTCGGAAGAAAGATTGTCGATTTCGAATTGCTGAATGATGTGTACAGCGGCCGTTTGTATCTTGTTCAGCAGTTCTTCCATGTCCATGGGTTTACGGACAAGGGCAGCCACACCCAGTTCGATGGCCTTCAGCAGATAGGGCGTTTCAGTAAATGCCGTACACAAAATCACCGGCGTTTTCGGGGACAGCTCCTTGAGCTTTTCCGCCAGCGCCAGACCATCCACATACGGCATGCGAATATCGCTGACAACCAAATCCACGGGCTGCTCAATGAACCGTTCCAGTGCTTCCCGTCCATCGGCCGCTTCGGCTACGGATCCACAGTACATCTCCAGAAAAGCGGCCACTTCCCGCCGCAAAAACGGTTCATCCTCCACCAGCATAATGCTTAGATTTTTCATCGGTTTTCCTCCAGCGGCAATTCAATCCGAAAAATCGCACCCAGTCCATACCCCGACACCGGATAGATACGCCCTTTCAGGCTGCCTTCTACAATCCCCCGTGACAGATATAAACCGATCCCCGTACCCGCATCCGGCTGCCGGGTGGAAAAATACGGATCGAACAGGTTCGGAACGATATCTGCCGGAATACCGCATCCATTGTCTTCTACATCGACAGTCAGCGTATTATCCCCTGTCAGATAAACACGAATCGTTATCCGGCCTTCCATAGAAGTTCCCTCCACCACCCGGCGATCCAGGATGGCATATCGGGCATTGCTGATCAGATTGACAACGACCTGTTTGAGTTCGTTGGGATAACCGTACAAGGTGCCGCAAGAATTTTCCATCTCTGTCTTATAATCCAATGTAATGCCATCGGCACGAAACTGGGGGGCGAACAAATGAACGGCACCAACAATGCACGAGCAAGGATCATAAGATGTCCGCTCTTTTTCGGGCTGATGAAACGTTCTAAACTCCTCTATGGTTTCAGACATATATCGGATCATCTGCATGGCACTGGTTTTGAATTCGTCCAGTTGCTGCCGATTCAATTTCTGAAGGCTGCCGACCGCGCAAAACCGCTGGATGATGACATCCAGGATGGAAAGCGGCTGCCGCCACTGATGGGCGATGGCCCCGATCATCATGCCCACTGACGCCAAACGGGACTGATTGACGAGCAGACGTTCGTGAAGAAGCCGCTTGTCGATTTCCGCCTTGACCCGCTCCTGCAAGGTCTGATTCAGCCCCGCCAACGATTCCTCGGCCTGCTTGCGGCGGGTGATATCGTTGATACAAACGAGGGCAAATTGCCTGCCGCCGATTTGCAGTATTTCGATATGAAGAATCCCGGTCACATTTCTGCCCGACCGGGATCGAAACAGGCTTTCCTTTCCACGGATAAAGCCCTTTGACATCAATTCATACACCACCGCTTTACGATCTTCCCGGCTGACCCAGAGCTGCAACGCAACGTCTGTTCTGCCGATTACCTCGGCATAGGGATATCCGGACAGCAATTCAAACTGCTGATTGACTTCGACAATGCGGCTTTCGGATAAATGGATAAGCATAATTGCCTGAGAAGAAAAATGAAAGGCTTTCGAAAACTTTTCCTGTTCTTCTCCGATTTCGGTCAGCAACCGCTTGTTGAACATGAGTAACAATGCCAGCGTTAAAATAAGGAATAACACCTGATATAACAGAATACTCAGCAGCGAATGCAGCCCGGTGTTGAAATAGTCGGAACCGACAGGCGGCTGCTCGACAATCAAGACAAAACGAACGATATTGATCAGACAGTATCCACCAAAAACAGTGCCAACCCAGACCGTCTGAGAGCGCAAACCCGGACCGACACGTACCAGCATGAGCCAGGCGCACTGAAACCAGATCAGCAGCGTTCCCACCAATAAAACCACCGTACGCTGAAATAGAGTTGATGGTACCCAGGCTAAATAGAAGAAGGCAAATGAATACACGGCCAACAGGCTGAAATTCCAGGTTTGAGATGTAATTTTTCCTGTAAAACGTTCCAGCCCCATATAGCCGAGGATGGATCCAATCATCACCAGAATCAGGGCCAGCGAGATGGACATCCAGTCCGGTATCGTATTGCGGAACATGATCAGGATCGTTGCCACCGTCTGCATGACAAAGTCAACAGCCAGATAACCGATTCCGGCAATGCGGCTGCGGCTTTGGTACCAGATCAGCGAGATGACGATGGCACAAACGGCAAAAACGAACACGCCTGAAAAGTAGATCGTTCGCAAATCAATATGCATCAGGCATCTCCATGATAAAAACCTTTTGAAAAAACACAACCTCAGACTTTTCCCAAAACGGTGGGGTCGGATGAACAGGAAATGAATCGGTGCGACCCGTTGATAATTACCCTGTTTTTAGACAGACCCTACCGTTTTGTTGGGTGTTTTTCTGCCAGATTTAACAATATCCCGAATGTCAATGGTTGAGAGTAGGAGAAAGATTTGTCGGAGTAACGGCGCCCGGGGTAAAATTGGGTGCGTTATAGTAAGCATTTACTTTACCTAACAGCCATCCACCATCTAACTGATCTCCTCCAGGATACGTACCGATGCTTGTAGACCTGGTACCGGTTCCCCAAAGAATAGCAAAAACATTTGAATTCTCTGCCGTATTAAGATTTGATTTACTCCAGTCGCATGCGCTGCTGCCGTCGCTGCCGCAGGTGCTGTTTAGAAATTGAGCAGTATTATATTTTTGATATGAACGATAGTAGGAACTGAGTGAACCGGTGGGAATGTTGTATGTGCTAAAATCACTATCACCGAAAAAGAACTGGGCTTCAGTTGACATGGTAGCACTATTGATTTCATCCGCGCCGATATGACCACCCGGTATCTGCCAAAGCATGGCAGGAACGCCCAAACTGGTTGTAATCGCTTTTACAAAAGCAAGATAGCTGTTCATATCTTGTTGATTGAAAAGATAGCCATTGGAAAAGGTTGATACATAACTACTAAACCCATTAACGCCATATTTGTCAAAAACAATGAAATCAGGCTTGTTACTTCCTGTATAAACTCCTAAATTAGTCCAAAAAGTGGAGATTACGCTTGCATAAGAATTAATTTTCGAAGAACTAGGAATAGTATGAGTCCATAAACCATCATATACACCAGGCCACGGGATATCATAACTAGTTCTTATGTTTGAGTGCCAGCCAAAATTAGCTTTAGGCGCATAATTTCTTACTATCCAGTTTATTGTTTGAATATAACCGGCAAAATCATTAGTAACCGTTGGAATGTCAACTGATTTCATATTGTTGTTAACGGACGCTTTGGTGACACTCATATAGTTGGCAACCGCAATAGAGAAATCAGATTGAGAAGTACTGTTAGGATAATTGTTGATAAAATAAACTGCTATTTTAAGCGCCTCTTTTACTGGTAATGAGCAATTGCCTGAGCAGCCACTTAAAAGATTTGTTACGTTTATATTTGCATTAGCGCTGTTTATGACGTTAGCTATAAAATTAGGGTTCGTCTGATTGGCCGCACTGGCATTCGTAAATAAAAGTTGCTCGATCTCTCCTAACAAATCCGGATTTAATATAATGCTTGTATTGGTGCTGGACTGTGCACCAATTGCATTGCAATCCTTCATTAAGTTGATAAAGTGCATGGCCATATTGTTGAGTGTGAAATCAGCCCGTAGAATTTCAAGACTTTGACTGCCATTGGCTGTATATTCAACAAGAACCGGCCTAACAGAATAATAATTATCCGTATGACTCATTTGCAGATTGGTTAGTTCGTATGCATCGTCAATAAGTGAGTTGATTACATGAGGAGCTACAATCTGACCCGGAGCGCCATCCCCTGTTGCGTATTTATTGATAGCTTCAATGTTTGCATAATAAGGGATATCAGACATTGTATCCATTGCCGCTCCCATAGCTATATGGTTCGGCCAGTTTGATGGGGCGAAAGAGGTCGGATAAGAAACGGGTTCATTGATGGTAGCATTCGGAATGGCAGCGACTGGTTGGGCAACCGTGGGCGAGAAATTTGGTCCGGCGTAACCGACGTATATGACAGAGCCTGTTAAAGTAGATAAATTTGCATCGTATATAGGTGTGATAGTTGTCGGCATTGGGGGTGTCGCTGTGGTTGTGGTCTGGTAGGAAACGATATCACTCCATTGTGTCTGTAGTGTCCATGGTATCCACATCCCCGATGGCTGCATGTAATACCAGTAATTGTTCAGATTGGCGACTACAAACAGGGAAAGGGAAGTTCCGACCGGTAGCATTATATCCGGCTGCACGGTTACAGTTAAGGTTGCGTCTTTTAGTGGACCTGATAAAGCACCCGAAATAGAATAATTCGCTGCATATACAGTACTTGCCTGCATGAGGGTAATTATAATAATCATCAATATTTGTTTCTTGTATTTAAACATAATCCCTCCTGAAGAATGTGGATAAAAATGGGTTTTTACCTGTCACCACGAAACGGTGTAGTGGCAATCTTAGGGTAGAAATGGTGACAAAATAGTCCATGGAGTTATCTTGACCCCCGGATCGCTCCCTCTAGAATTGTTGAGCATAACTCTCAGAACAGCTACTACCATAAACAAAATTAATACATTTTTTTTATGCGTTTTCCCTTTAATATTTACGAACGCCGTTCATATACATTCTCTCTTATTCTAGTTGTCGTGGCCTCCTTTGCGGTGCATTGGATAGTGTAATCCCCTATGGAGATCGTCCGAAATGATAATCAAAACCTCTCAAATAGAAATACAAAGATCATGCCAAAAAGATGTGAGATGTAATATCAGCTTGTTATGATACAGAAGCGCCGAAAACAGGTGTGTAAAATGGATAGGCATATTCAAAATAAATACTCATAATGGATACTCTGCTTATAAATAGAAATAATGTCGAATATCTCATGGGATACCAGAAATGGTCATTCAATCAAGGTATTTTGGCAGAAGACTGCCAGAATTCTATCCGATGACCTTCCGGATCAACCAGAAAAAAATATCGGGCACCCCACGGATGATTGCGGATGGCCGTCGGTTCCATGCCGTTTTTTTTAAGATCGGCCCAGGCGTTTTCGATCCGGTCGATCTCCCATGACAGGGTGATGCCCTTTCCGTGAGCGGTTTTGATGGAAGCCCGTTTTTCATCGGCGATACTGATCCGGGATACGGCATTCAGGGAAAACTCGACAAACCAGTCGGTCGAAAAGCAGACCGGCAGATTCAGCCGATCCCGGTAAAACCGGACCGTCTCTTCCCATCGGCCGCAGTAGAGAATCGTATTGGTGTTTTTAATCATTTGATCTTGCTTTGAAATGTATACTTCAAATGGGTACAATCTGCGCTTTTGAAACCCCCACCCCGGCCCTCCCCCGCTGGGGGAGGGAGTTTGATGAAAACGCAGATTGTAACGACTCATAGTATAAGTAGTTTGACCTATTGTTTCAGAATGAGAAAATACATATCCCCCCGGTGCTGGAGATGACCGGCCGCCAGCTCCGCATACGGGCCGTTTCCCCAGAAGATGTCCGCCCGGCCCGGGCCGGTGATGGCGCCGCCTGTATCCTGGTTGAGAGTGAATCGGCCGAATGCCTCCCAGGAGCCGATTTGGCCCATTTCATTCATGATCGGTTTTTGTGCTTGAATATAGGTCAAGGCAGCCGGCGGAAAGATTTTTTTATCGACAGCAATGGAGCGGCCTGGCGTCAGCGGCACACTCAGATTTCCGAGAGGCCCGTCTATTTCGGTCTTGAAGAAAACATAGCTGGGATTGGCGTTCAAAATGGATTCCCGCTCCTCGGGATGGGCATTTAAATACGCACGGATGGCCTGCATAGACATTTCCGAACGAAGAATTTTTCCCTGATCGATCAATATTTTGCCGATGCTCCGATACGGATGACCATTGCCAACATGATAGTGAACGTTCAGGGTTTCTCCCCGGTCTAACCTGACTTTTCCAGACCCCTGGATATGCAGAAAATACAAAGCCACCGGATCATCAACCCAGACGAGTACCGGAGCCCGATTTTCAAAAAAATCCCGGTTGTCGATAGTTTTGCGGTCGTAATAAGGGATGAGCGTTTGCCCCGTAAACCGTCCGGTGATGGTCTCTCCCGCATATTTGGACGAAAATGCCGACAGATCCACAGTCACCAAATCCTCTGGACGGGAATAGATGGGGTAACGATAAACAGATGTTTCCTCAAGGCTTCCATTCAATTCCGGTTCGTAATAACCGGTAAAGAGTACTTTCTCCGAAACACCCGCAGCCCGGTAAATGCGGAATTTTTCCCGCACCATGGCATCGAGCCGATCCACCGACGGATTGTCCTGAATGAATTCCTGAAATACTTCGAGCGATTGAATCAGATGGGACGCCGTATAGGAATCCGGCCCAAAGGCAAAAATACGGTCCTGTGGAATTTTCTTCAGATAGGCCAGACTCATCTGAATACACCGATCCAGCCCTTCATACGCCAGATCATCGGTCAGCGCCGGACAATCGGATGGAGAAATTTCGACCAGAGCCGGCGGCGCCTCAACAGCCGGAGGGGCTTTGAAAACAGTACACCCGGACAAGAGAAGGATCGGAAACACCCACAGCAGCATCCTTTTCGTCACCTGTTTGAACCCATCAGAACATGCTTTCATTCCGTATCTCCCTGAACGATCTGAACCGGTCTTTTTTCTATGGAAACCGCATCTGCAGGCACGGCATTGCCTTTGGCCGCAACCCCCAAATCCGTCAGTTTCCGAAGTGCGGGCAGCACCCGCTTTTCATATGAGCCGACCATCTGATTATACGTCGCGACACAATGGTCGATATCCTTTCCCAAACGCTGAAAATGGCTGGTCATCAGGCAGAACCGTTCATAAAGCTCACATCCCAACCGATGAATTTCACGGGCATTGGCTTCTCCGGCTTCCTGCCGCCATCCAAAGGCAATGGTCTTCAACAGCGAAATCAGCGAGACGGGTGTGGCCAGCATCACCCCTTTGGACGCACCGTATTCAATGAGTTCCGGCGCCTTGGCAAGGGCGGCGCTGAAAAAATTTTCTCCGGGAATGAACAGCACAACAAATTCCGGAGACGGTTGAAACTGCGCCCAATAGGATTTTACCGCCAGTTTTTGAATATGGGACTGAACCTGCCGGGCATGAACTTCCAAAAGCCGTTCCCGGTCCGCATCCGTTTGCGCTTCCAGAGATTCCAGGTAAGCGGAAAGCGGCACCTTGGCGTCTATCACAATCCGGCGCCGGCCGGTAAGGGTGACGACCATATCCGGTCGCTGCACGCCTTCTTCTGAAGTCACAGAATGCTGTTCGACAAAATCGCAGCGCTCCGCCATGCCGGATAATTCCGCCACCCGTTTCAACGTCATTTCCCCCCAGCGGCCGCGTACATGGGGCACCCGCAGCGCTTTGGCCAGATTGCCGGTTTCCCGGTGAAGACCGGCCTGGGTGTCGATCAGAGAGCGAATCTGCTCCGAAAGCCCACCGTAGGCCATCTGCCGGGATTTTTCCATTTCCTGGACATGGTGATCATAGCGATCGAGCGTGTCTTTCAGAGGCTCTACAATCAAGGAAGCAATTTCCGAGCGGTCTTGAACCAAAGATCGGTAATAGCGGTAATTCAGCCGGGCACGGGATAAGAACCATCCGGCCAGAAAGCCGGCTGTCAGACCGAAGGCGACACCGCCAAAAAAAAGAATGAGTGCTTGGGAATTCATGAGGGCCGGATGAAAGTTCCGCTTTTTCCTCCGGTTTTTTCTATCAGGCAGATATCGGAAATCGTCATTTCCTTGTCTGCTGCCTTGCACATGTCGTAAATGGTGAGTGCGGCCACGGATACGGCTGTCAGCGCCTCCATTTCAACGCCGGTCTGATCGATGATGCGAACGGATGCCTCGATGCGGATCACACTTTTTTCCGAGTCTGGAAAAAAGTCCACCTGCACATGCTTGAGGTTGAGCGGATGACACATGGGAATCAGTTCCGCTGTGCGCTTGGCCCCCATGATGCCCGCAATACGGGCGGTTTCCAGTACATTGCCTTTTTTGGCCGTCTGGTTATAAATCATGGCGAATGTTTCGGGCTTCATGGTAATGGTGCCCTGAGCGACGGCGGTTCGAAGGGTTGGCGGCTTGTCGGAAACATCCACCATTCGCACCCGGCCTTGAGAATCGATATGGGTAAAAGAGGACATCGGCGTTTCTCCTGAAAAATTATATTTCCTGAATTCTGTGATGATGGTAATTCAGTTTCGGCGGATGAAACAAGCTTTATTTCAACCATCCGGCATGAAGCGTTTTGATAAGCGAAATCAACCATGCTAAGCTATAGACATTCAGAAAAATAATTTCGCTGCGTTATCGGTAAAAGCACAAAGACTGGAACGATAAAAGTCTTTTATCGAATTCTCTTTGCGGCCTCTGCGCCTTGGCGGTAATTTTTTTTATTGCAGGATATTCTCATGATCGAATTGCTTCAGGAAAAGATTGCCGGCCAGGTCTTCACAGACCCGATTCGAACCGGACTGTTGTCCACAGACGGCAGTATATATCGGATACAACCCGCAGCCGTGGTGTATCCGGCATCGGTTGAAGACGTCATTCAAACCATACGATTTGCCGGTGAACACGGACTTTCGGTCCATGCCCGCGGCACGGGCAGCGGACTGTGCGGGTCGGCATTGGGAAGCGGCATTGTCCTGGATTTTTCAAAAAACATGAACCGCCTCCTTCATGTGGATGTTAAAAACCAGTGGATGGAATGTGAACCCGGATACCGGCCTGGAGAACTGGAAGCGGCACTCAGCGGAAAAAACCTTTTCTTTCCGCCCGACCCTTCCAGCGGAGAATATGCCTCGTTCGGCGGCATGATGGCCACCAATGCCAGCGGCGCGCATTCGGTGAAATACGGAAATGTCGCCGATTATATCCTGGATGCGCAGGTCGTTCTCAGCACCGGTCAGGTGGTTGTCCTGTCCGATATCCGGAATACCCCGTACCCGAAGCTGGCCGATCCGTTCCGAGGAATTTACGACCTGTACACCCGGCATCGAACGGACATTGAAACCGCCTATCCGGAAATCCGGTGCAACACCACCGGATACAATCTGAGGGGGCTCGTCAAAGACGGTCTGCTCGACTTGAGCCGGCTGTTTGCCGGTGCGGAAGGCACGCTGGGAATCATTACCCGGCTGAAAATTCGGCTGCTGCCCAAACCCGGTCACGATGCCTTGGTCGTGGCATTTTTTTCCGACATTCTTTCCGCTGCCAAAGCCGTTCAGGAAATTCTACCGCTGGGGCCGTCCGGTATCGAAATCATGGACAAGACGCTTCTGAACCTGGCCAGAGAATACGATCCCCGACTCAAAAGCCATATCCCGGATGGTATCGACAATGTTCTGCTGATTGAATTCGATGCGCAGACGCCGGAACCCTGCATGGAACGCTGTGGCCAGACGCAGCGGATTTTAACCTCACGCGGATACACGCAGCAGTCCCATATCGCCGTCACAGCCAGAGAAAAAGAGAACTTCTGGGCAGTCCGTAAAGCCGCCGTCCCAATTCTTTATAAGCTGAAAGGCCAGAAAAAAATTCTGGCGCTGATTGAAGACGCCGCCGTTCCTACCGACAGACTGGTGGACTATTTCAAAGGAATTTATGCCATATTGAACGATTGCCAGGTCTCTTTCGTGGTGTATGGACACATTGCCAAAGGACTGCTGCACACCCGTCCCCTGTTGAACCTAAAAGACCCGGGCGATGTCGAAAAACTCAAACCCATTGCCGATCAAACCTTCGATCTGGTGCATTCCCTGGGTGGCGCAGTTTCCGGTGAACATGGTGATGGAAGGCTTCGAAGCGCTTACATCCAACGCCAGTATCCGAGGATATTCCCGCTGTTTCTGGAAATCAAACACCTGCTGGACCCTCTGAACCTTTTCAATCCGGATATCATCACCTCCGGCGATTCGACCCGGATAGACCGAAATCTTCGCTATGGGCCGAACTACAATGCCTCGGACCTGCCGGAAAAGCATCTGCTATGGCCCGAGGATTTTGTTGATGAAATCGAAAAGTGTCATGGCTGTGCCAAATGCACCACCGTTACGACAGCCACCCGCATGTGCCCGGTTTACAAAGTTACCCGGGATGAACCCGATGCACCCAGAGCCAAGGCCAACATCCTGAGAATGCTGATCAGCGGCGTCATCGATGATGCCATGCTGTATCACAAGACATTTCAGGATGTCATTTCCCGATGCGTTTTCTGCGGCAGTTGTTTTTATGAATGCCCATCCGGTGTCAACATCCCCAAAATGGCCATGGAGGCTCGAGCCTCGGCTGTTTCTCGCTTCGGCCCGACGTTTCACGAAAGATTGATCGTCAACACCGAACATGCCGCACAGACGGCTGGTAAGCTTTCCGGCCTGGTGATGCCGGTTCTGAACGTACCGGCAGTCAGACGTCTCGGAGAAAAAATTACCGGAATCGATTCGCGCCGCAATCCGCCGCCGTTAGCCGCAAGAACGTTTTTTGAGCGGGTTTCTGAAATCTCCGGCAGGGGATCACCGAAGATTCTTTATTTTGCCGGCTGTTATGCCGGCTACCTGCAACCATCGATCGGGCTAGCGGTTGTTTCTGTTTTGACATCGATGGGTATGACCGTCCTGGTACCCGCCCAGCATTGCTGCGGGCTTCCCATGCTGGCAAAAGGCATGACGCAGTCGGCCCGGGAAAAAATCTCTGAAAATTATTCGAAATGGGGTCGGCTGGTAGCATCCGTGGATTATATCGCGGTATCCTGCTCCTCGTGCGGGCTGGCGCTGATGCAGGAATGGCGTTTTCTGGACGATACGGTTTTCGTGCGAAACGTTCGGGAAAAACTGATTCATATCAGCCGTCTCATCAACCGCTATGCCGAACGGCTGGAAACTGCGCCAACCCGAATGCGTCTTTTTTATCATTCCCCCTGCCATTTGAAGGTTCAGCCCGAACCCGAAAGTTCGATCGGCATGCTACAGCATCTCGAAGGCGCCGTCATCGAACATCCCGCCACCCGCTGCTGCGGCATGGCCGGGGCCTGGGGTTTGTCGGTGGATCATTTTGATTTGAGCCGTTCGATCGGATCGAACATGCTGGAACAACTCGGTGCTTCCAGCGCCGATTTCGGTGTTACCGACTGCCCGACATGCGCCATGCAGATGTCTCTGTTCAGCCGCAAACCGATCCGACATCCCGTGGAAATCATTACCCGGAATTTACAAAACCGGCATTCGTGAAATCAGGGAGAAAAAAGCTCCGAATGCACATCGATGCCATATTTCTTGATGCGTTTCCATATCGTCACCCGGCTGACTTCCAGAATCCGGGCGGCTTCGGACTGATTGCCGCTGACCTGGCGAAGAATGCGGATCAATTCTTCTCTCTCCCGCGTTTTTTCCGGATGCTCCATGGTATTTTTTGATGACATTGTTTCCGGATGGGTTATTTTCACAGGCAGGTGATTCACTTCGATCCACCCGCCGGAACACAGCACAAATGCGTATTCAATGGCGTTTCTCAGTTCCCGGACATTTCCCGGCCAGGAATAGGTCATCAGTTTTTCCATGGATTCGGATGTCAGCCCCAGAATTTTTTTACCGCTTTTTTTTATGTTCTGTTCAATAAAATTCTGAACAATCATGGGAATATCCTCTTTTCGTTCACAAAGCACAGGGCATCGCAGCGGAAAGACGTTGATCCGGAAAAAGAGATCTTCCCGGAAAACGCCCTGAGCGATCAATGCATCGAGATCCCGGTTGGTGGCGGAAATGATTCGGACATCAATCGGAATACTCTTGTGGTCTCCCACCCGCTCGATTTCTTTCTCCTCCAAAACCCGCAGCAGCTTGACCTGGGTTTTTAAGGGAATATCTCCGATTTCATCCAGGAAAATCGTTCCTTCATGCGCTGCTTCGAATCGGCCGGCCCGCGACCGGTCTGCACCGGTATAGGCGCCCTTCACATGCCCGAACAGCTCGCTTTCCAGTAGATTTTCATTGAGGGCGGCACAGTTTACCTTGACAAAAGGCTTGCTGCGCCGCAGGCTGACATCATGGATGGCTCTTGCCACCAGTTCCTTTCCTGTGCCGCTCTGACCCTGTATCATCACCGGTGCATCCGAAAACGCCACGTTTTCGATGAGCTCAAACAATCGCTGCATGGCCGGAGACTGTCCCAGGATACCTTGGTATCCATCATCCACATGGAAGGTTTTGCGAAGAGAAAGTATTTCCTGCTGCTGACGAACGATCTCGGACATGTCCGTAAACGTTTCCACAGCTCCGATCGGACATCCGTCCGCATCTTTGAGTACAGAAGCGTTCTTGATGGTATGAATCGCCCGCCCGTCTTTTCTCATGATCACACATTTTTTCGCACGGGTTTCGCCTTTTAAGAAAAGCTTACACCATTTTTCGCCTTGGCCCTGGTCAA
>CAYQKZ010000050.1:3222-13723 GCA_964418135.1 uncultured Desulfobacterales bacterium | reverse complement strand
CCTCGGGATCAACCTCCTGGATTGCGCCAGTCACGATGTCAGCCGGTTCAAAGACAATATCTTTACTAGAATCACCGGCCTATCCAAAAATCTGGTGCAGGTCTGCGATCAGGTCGGCGATAAATACGGTATCCCGGTGGTCAACAAGCGTATCTCCGTCAGCCCCATTGCCGTACCCGGCGCGATGCTTTCCGCCGAGGACATGGTCGAAGTCGCCAAAACGCTCAATGAAGCCGCTGTTGCGGTCCATGTCGATTTTATCGGCGGGTTCACGGCCCTGGTTCAGAAAGGAATTGCCCGCGGGGATCGGGCCCTGATCGAGGCGATTCCGCACGCTCTTGCCGAAACGGATCGGGTGTGTTCATCCGTGAATGTGGCGTCCACCCGCGCCGGAATCAATATGGATGCGGTGCTGTTGATGGGAAAAATCATCAAGGAAGCCGCGGCCCTTACTGCTGATCAGGATGGTCTGGCATGCGCCAAACTCTGTGTGTTCGCCAATATCCCTGAAGACATTCCGTTCATGGCCGGGGCGTATCTGGGGATTGGCGAGGCGGATGCAGTCATCAATGTCGGCGTCAGTGGTCCCGGCGTCGTCAAAAAGGCGATTGACCGCGCCCTGGCAACCGATGTCAGACCAGACCTCGGGCAGATTTCCGAAATCATCAAACGTACGGCTTACAAAGTCACCCGGGTGGGCGAGCTGATCGGCCGGGAAGTGGCCCAGGTTCTGGGAATCCGCTTTGGTGTCGTGGATCTCAGCCTGGCGCCCACACCCAATGTCGGAGACAGTGTCGGAGAGATTTTTCAAAGCCTGGGCTTAAAAAGCATCGGTGTCCCCGGAACTACGGCGGCACTGGCCATGTTGAACGATGCCGTCAAAAAAGGCGGCGCTTTTGCCAGTTCGCATGTGGGAGGACTGAGTGGGGCCTTCATTCCGGTCAGTGAAGATCTGAATATCGGTGAAGCGGCCCGCAGGGGATTTCTAACCATCGAAAAACTCGAGGCCATGACCAGCGTCTGTTCCGTTGGGCTCGATATGGTGGCCATCCCTGGTGATACATCCGCGGAAACCATTGCCGCGATCATTGCCGATGAAATGGCCATCGGGGTCATCAACAAAAAAACCACAGCCACCCGACTGATTCCGGTTCCCGGAAAAAAAGCCGGAGACAGTGCTTTTTTCGGTGGCCTGTTGGGCCAATCCGTTATCATGGCCGTCAACAACGCCGGCAGCGACAATCCATTTGTCCGCTTGGGCGGACGGATTCCGGCGCCGTTGCAGAGCTTGAACAATTAATCAAAGTATGAATGATGAAGGCGATATGGGTGTTTTCATACTTCATACTTTTTTGCGGGGAGAAAACGAATGATCAATCCGGAAAGACTGGCGGAAACCTTTATCCGTCTGGTTCGAATAGACAGTGTATCCAGGCAGGAAGCGGCCGTTTGCGATGAGCTTCGGGAAATTTTCGAAACCATGGGTGCGGAGACATTTGTGGATGATGCGGGAAAGGCAGTGGGAAGCAACACGGGGAATCTGATAGCACGATTCAAGGGAAGCGTCGATGTTCCGGCGATGATGCTCAATGCCCATATGGATACGGTCGAGCCGGGCAGGGGGATCGAACCCGTTTATAAGGACGGTGTTTTTACCAGCGATGGCACGACCATTCTGGGAGCTGATGACAAAAGCGCCGTGGCCATACTGCTGGAGGTGCTGACGGTGCTTCGGGAAGACCGGATTCCCCATGGTCCGCTGGAAGTCGTGCTGACGATTTGTGAGGAGATGGGGCTTCAGGGGGCCAAACACCTGGATATCAGCCGGTTGACCGCAACCTTCGGCTATGCGCTCGATGCCACCGACACGGCCGGCATCGTTACCCGTGCGCCGGGCGCCAATCATCTGAAATTCATGGTGCATGGAAAAGACGCCCATGCCGGTGCGGCACCGGAAAAAGGCATCAATGCCATCGCCATTGCCGCCAAAGCCATTGCGGGGTTACCGCTTGGCCGTATCGACCGGGAGACCACGTGCAATATCGGTGTGATTCAAGGTGGGGTTGCCACCAATATCATTCCGAGCCTTGTTACGGTCAGCGGTGAGGTCCGCAGTCATGATCCCCGGAAATTGGCGGATTTGACACAGTCCATCGTGACGGCGTTCGAAACCGCTGTTCGGGAAACCGTTCCCCAGTCCGCCGAAGCCGGCAGCCCTCGGCTGGATGTCGAAATTCTGCCGGATTTTACCCGCACCCATATCCCCGAAGATCACCCGGTGGTGACTCTGGCCATGAGGGCCGCGCAGAATCTGGGAAGAACACTGGTCCCGAAGGTGACCGGAGGAGGGGCCGACGCCAATGTGTTTTTTTCGAAAGGCATCATGGTCGGTGTTTTGGGAACCGGTATGCGGGACATGCATACGGTGCGGGAATGGGTCAGACTGAGCGACATGATCCAGACAACCGAGCTGGTTCTTGAAATCGTCCGCGTTCATGCCCATTGACAGATATCGATCCTTCCCGGATTGCTGCCGGCAAAACCGCCATCGATTCGGACATCATCGGAATACGGTGGAACGTTCTGGATTTTTGAAATGTCTACGGTTCGATCGAGGAGAAATTCGTGGAACAGGCACTGATAAAAAATCAGATTTGGAGCAAAGAAGAATATCTGAAACTGGAAGCATCCAACGCATACAGGAGCGAGTATCACAAGGGTGATATTTTTGCCATGGCAGGGGGGAGTTACAAGCATAGCGCCATTTGTTCCAATCTGCACCGAAGAATCGGGAATCTGCTCAATGGAAAAGACTGTATATCCTTTGACGGTAATTTGAAACTATCGATCCCGGAACATAACGCATTTGTATATCCGGATATGATGGTTGTCTGTGGAAAAATTGAATTTTACGAGAACCAAAACGATATCATCCAGAATCCCGTGCTGATTGTCGAAGTGTTGTCACCTTCAACGGAGTCCTTTGACAGGGGAGGGAAATTCGAATATTATCGTTCCCTGGCATCGCTTACGGAATACGTACTGATATCCCAGAAATCACCCATCGTCGAGACATATTACAGGCAGAGCGAAAAGAATTGGTTATATTCCGTGGTAAAAGGGCTGGAAGAAAACCTTGTTCTGCAATCGCTCTCCATCGGAATTGCGTTGACGGAAATCTATCAGAAAGTTGAACACTCCGATTATAGCTTTATCTAACTGCCGGATTACAACGACTTGAACCATTTGATCATTGCAGACATCAACGATTCGGCTTCTACCTTGTTTTTTCCGGCGGGTGACGGAGGAATTTTGAGTTTGGGCGCCTGTTGATCCCACCATTCCAGCGGGCCGAAGTGAAACGGCATCAGCTTTTCCAAAGCAGGGATGAGCTGCTGTTCGATCACGCTTCGCTCTCTGCCTTTTATCGATTTGAAATAGATATTGATCTCTTCGAAATACCATGCCGCAGACTTGGACATGGCATCCATCGGGCATCGAAAAACGGTATCGAATTGCCCTTTGAAAAGCGGACGGAGGCTGTGTTCGTTGATGTCGGCAAAATGTCGGGAAAGATTATCCTGAATCCGAGAATCGGCGTCCGTATCCATGATAAATGTCAAGGTTAAATATCCACTCCAGTCCGGGCGAAAAAAAGAGGATATTTTCAGCACGCCTTCTCTACTGGGTTGATTGATCTGATTGATCGAAAAGCTCGTGAAAGCGATAACATTTTCATCGGTTTTCAGAGTGCGGGTCATCTTGCTTAAATCATACACATTTTCCATAAGAACACTCCATTTGAAAAAACAATAATTTTTTTATCGAAGTTTATACGCTGTATCCTTCCCATAACGCAAGATATTCTGAATGTCTATATAAAACCTGAGCTGTTCATTCCAGTCGGCATTTAACCGTCAGTACCACGCCTTTTCCGGAGAATCTTCCGGTAAGGGGTGAAATATCGATGTTGCTCGTGCAGGATCCCAGGCATATCCGTTGCAGTGTCAATGGGATTCCCGACGTTATCACTTCGCTGATTTTCCGGATATTTTCCCCGGAAATATAATCCGCAAGCGCCCTGCCTATCTGAATTCCCGCATCCATCTCGTACACGGCCCTATTGATCAGAACGATCATCAGCTCATCGCTGACACCGATGATGGGAACCGGTAAGCTCTCAAGAATGGAATGAGAGAGTGCCAATGCATGATTCTGGACTTCCACATAGCGGGTTCTTTCCTGAACGAGACTTTCGAGATTATCGTTGACTCTCCGAAAGTTTTCATTCTGCTCGATAACTTTCTGATGAAGGGCTTTATTGGTCTGCGTCAGTTCGAATTGCTCCAGAGCCTGTCGTGTTTCCAGTACCAGAGCCTGGTCGTTCCAGGGTTTCAGGAAGAACTTATAGATATGGCCTTTGTTGATGGATTCGGTGATCGTGTCCACTTCGGTATATCCGGTCAGAATGATTCGGATGATATCGGGATACGCGTCTTTTATTTTGGCCATGAGTTCGGTGCCGTTCATCTCCGGCATCCGTTGATCGGAAATGACCATGTGGACCGGATTGGTTGCCAGCACCTTCATGGCATCCGCACCGCTGGATGCCGTTAGAATCGAAAATTGCTCTTTTCTGAACAATCGTTTCAACGCATTCAGAACATTGATTTCATCGTCAACGCAAAGTACGGTATGGGGGCGTTCATTCGTCATGGGTAAGCGTACCTTCCATAAAAAACTTACAGGCCATCTCAATTTCAGCCTGAAGCCGGGGATACCAGGCCGACAGTGTCTGCAATTGCGGCTGTAAAAACGTTGGGGTGCCCGGGAGGTCGTTTAGGGATACAATCCGGTTTGCGGCATCCGGCTGGATTGTATTTGTCAGGATATCCGCAGTGCCGATGATGGCTGCGGACTGATGGCTGCCTGAAAAAATATCGTGATGATGCCAGATGGCATCCACCAGAGGCTTTGGCAGAAGCCATTCTTCGGCAAGATAGGCACCGATGACGGCATGATTCAGCGCGCCTGTGTTTTTTTCGGCATGGATAAAGGAAATATCGGATTCAAGCCTCATCCGGGTGATTGTTTCAAAGTGATCGGGGAAATAACTTACCAGAACCAATTTTCCGATATCATGCAGCAGACCGGCGGTGAAACAATCTGAAGACATATTTTTATCGACATGATCCGCCAGATGCCTGCTGATGGTCGCAACTGCCAGGGAGTGACGCCAGAAGTCCTGAATATCCAGTTGGTTCAGGATCGTTTTGGGGGTGAGCGCTTTGATCACGGAAAGAGAAACCACGGCGTGCTGGATTGTGTTGAACCCAAGAATGATGATGGCGTTGCCGATATTGCTGATGGTGGACTTGAATCCATAAAAAGAGGAGTTGACAAGCCGAAGTATATTGATGACCAGTGCCGGGTCTGTCTCGATGACACGGCATAGTTGTTCTGCGGTGGTGCGGAAATCCTGAAGCATCTGATTGACTTTCAAGACAACGGTCGGAAGCGTCGATATCTCCCGGATGCAATCCAATTGATTAAAACTATCTGGTTTCATGGATAAATTAAATATCCTTTCGAGGAGATGCCGCAGGGATGCCCACCGGAAGATTCAAGAAACTATAGACTTTCAGAAAATTCATTTTGCAAAGCGGCAGGCAGGGAATAGGCCTTTTTCGGCCATTCCCGACCGACAACGCAGCGAAATTATTTTTCTGAATGTCTATATCTAATTGGCGGACACCTCGATCCTTTCATCGATGAGAATGGTTTTTGCCAGTTTATGTATAGCGGAAATCATGGAGGCATTCAAAACACTGCCTCTGGCCAGCAGCAACCTTCCATCCCGGACACGGAGTTCCTGGTTCAATTTCATTCCCGGTTTGAGGAACCACAGAGAAATCGAAATGGATTTGTCAACGAACTTCCGGTTTGATTCCTTGTCCTCTTCCAGGGTTTCAACGAGACTGTTGATGACATTCGGATCATACAGACGTTTGGCCTGTCGGTAAAGCAACTGTTTGACGATTTCCTGAACGAGAAGCTGTGGATCATCGATAGATAGATCGAGTACGGATTGTCCCAAATATTTTACTGCACGTTGCCGAATTCCAAACGTATCACTCGGCCACTGACGAACCAATCCGGTGTAATCGGCAGCAACGCGGATGATTCTGGCTCCGAGAGGTATGTCCTCGCCTGTCATGCCATTTGGAAATCCGCTGCCATCATAATTTTCATGGTGAGAAAAGACAATGGCACCGACAGGGTCCAGCCTTTCGACCGGCTGGAGGCAGAGTTGTCCGATCACCGGATGGTGCTTGAAGAGTTTTATCTCCGCATCCGTCATTTCGTCCGGGTTTTTTTGAAGGAGTGTTCGCGGCAGGCCCAGCAGGCCGACGTCGTGAAGCATTCCGGCAATCTCGATCTGATCCAGATCCTGCTTCTCCAGCCCCAGTATTCGACCCATTCGCTTGGATAATTGTGCGACAAAATTCAGATAACTTCCAAGATTGGGGTTCAGGGTTTCCACGAGTGAGGATAACAGGCGGATGGTGTCGATAAAACCTCTTTCCAGAGATGCATTGGCCTGCTCGAGAGCGTTGCTTTTCAGCAGAATTTCCTCGGTGCGTTCCTGTATCTTCATCTCCAGATTCTGGTTGAGTGCCGTTAATTCCGTATTTTGACGAATTGTCAGTTCATTCAGTCGCTGGTTTTCACGCTGGAGTTCAAAGAGTTCCAAAGCACTTCGGACCTGCTGGATCAGCTCATCGTCATTCCAGGGCTTGGTCAGATATCGGTGAATTTCCCCTTTATTGACGGCATCCAGAATGTCTTTGACATCCGAATAGCCGGTCAGGAGAAAGCGGATGGCATCCGGAGCGATCAATCTGGCTTTTTCCAGGAACTGGGCGCCTGTCATGCCAGGCATTCGCTGGTCGGAGATGACCAAAGATACTGGTTGATCCGTTGTCTCCAGTATTTTTAGTCCTTCCTGTCCGCTGGCGGCTGTCAGAATTCGATATTTTTCTTTTCGAAACAGGCGATGGAGAGACCGGGTAATGGATTGTTCATCGTCTACCAGTAAAATGGTGTGTTCGGATAGATGTGTCATGGGATTTCTCCGTTATGAGACATTTCTTGTTCCGGCGGGAGTGGGCTGGCTATCGGTATTCGGAGGGTGAACTCGGTGCCTTTTCCGGGCTGATATGACCGTGTATTTATATGTTCAAGGGTGTTGGTCAGCATGTTCAGCGTAAGGTCGTTGTCAGAAGCAATCAATACATCCATAATCCATTTCCATATCTGGGGGGTGAAACCAAGCATGATTCATGAGAATTTATCTTGAAAGCTATAAGAATCGATATGTAAAATCAACACAATTCAAAAGATCATTCACATTTTCAAACGGTTCGGTGTCAGTCCTGGATAAACCGATATCGGCTCATATTATTTTTCCACAGGAAGGGCAGGCGTTCCACTCGGTGTTGAGCAGGCCGCCGCACCCGGTACATTGCAGGGTGATGACCCCTGCGCAAAACGGGCAGAAATGGGATGTCTCCGCCAGTTGAAGCCCACAATGGGGACACAGGATTTCCACGATGCTTTGAACGCCGAGAACGCGCAGGATTTCTTCACAGGTGGTCAACCCCGATGCGATTTTTTCCATGGCATCTTCCAGAATGGTTGTCATGCCTCCGAGTCGGGCCGCTCGCATCAGCTCGGTTTCGCCGACATCCTGGCGGATCATTTTCTTGATTTCGGACGTGACCGGAAAGACTTCGAAAATACCGATCCTTCCCTGATAACCCGCTCCGTGGCAATGTTCACAGCCGACCCCTTTCATCGGTGTGAAATTCAGATGTTTTGCATCCAGTCGGAGGGAGGTCAGCAGATCGTCCGGCACCTTGTCTTCCGCTTTGCAATGTTGGCATATCTGACGGACCAGGCGCTGGGAGATGATGCAGAGTATGGCCTCGCAGATCACGTAGGGTTTGACGCCCATGTCTTTGAGCCGGGTGATGGAGGCCACCGTTCCGTTGGTATGCAGGGTCGATAGCACGAGATGCCCTGTCAAAGCGGCCTGAAAGGCCACTTCGGATGTTTCGAAATCCCGGATTTCCCCCAGCAGAATCACGTCGGGGTCCTGGCGAAGCAGCGCACGCATGACCACCGGGAAATCCAGGCCGATTTTATGGCGGACATTGACCTGTTCGGCCATATCCAGGAAGTATTCGATCGGCTCTTCGATGGTGGTGAAGTTTTTCGTGATGGTAGCACCTTCCTGCAGCAGGGAATAAAGGGTGCTGGTTTTCCCGCTGCCGGTCGGCCCGGTGGACAGGATGATCCCCTGCGGTTGAGAAATGCAGCGTTTGACCATCTTAAAATCTTTATCGGAAAAACCCAGTGAGGCCAGTCCCTTGACGGCGGCATTCTTATCGAGAACCCGCAGGACGATTTTCTCCCCCCGGATCGTGGGAAGGGTCGAGATGCGCATATCCACCATTCTGGATGCGCTCTTGACCGTAATCCGCCCGTCCTGGGGTTTCCTGCGTTCGGAAATGTCGAGTTCGGCCATGATCTTGATCCGCGATACGATCAGCGGGTGCATGGTAAACGGGATATGAAGCTTGTCCTGCAGCAGGCCGTCTATCCGATACCGGACCATGACATATTTCGATTTGGGTTCGATATGCACATCCGATGCCCCGTGACGTAACGCATCCGAGATGATGGCATTGACGATTCGAACTGCCGGCGGCTGGTCTTTGGCAGACAGCAGCTCTTCGATATCCACTTCGCTGTCTTCTTCATCGATGACGATTTCGATGGTCTCCGTCGGGTCCATCATGTTCAGTTCGGACATGGCCGTATCGAGCAGCTCGCCGACATCGAAAACGTCTTTCAATTTTTCCGTAATTTCGCTGGATGATGCCAGAACGGGCTGGATCGGGATCCCGGTCAAGAACTTCAGGTCATCGATCTTGATAAAATCCGTTGGATCGGCCATGGCCACAATCAATGTGCGATCGGTCCGCTTGAGGGGGACCAGGACATTGTTCTGGCAGACACTTTTGGGTATCAGCGCCGCCAATGCTCTGGACACGGCGAATTCCTTCGGGTAGACTCTGTCGATGCCGAATTCGGACTGGATTGTATGCATGATCGTTTTTTCGGAGACAGCCCCCATTTCAGTAAGAATCAAAGGAAGTATCTGATTCTTTTTTGCCTGGAGGGACAGGGCGTTATCGAGTTGATCTTTATCGATCAGTCCTTTTTTGAGCAGAACCCGGCCGATCTGACTCCGGTTGGCCTGAAAAAACCGGCTCATCTGCCCGATTTTTTTTTCCTGGATCTCCCGTTGCGTTTTCAGCGATTTGTTTTCCTGAATGAGATCGTACTGCTCGAGGGCCAGGCCGACCGTCAGACGCAGATCGTCGTCGTTCCAGGGTTTGGTGATGAATTTATATACAGCGCCTTCGTTGATGGCGCCCATGATCGCGTTGACATCTGCGTATCCGGTCAGCATGATCCGGATGGTCTGCGGATATATCTCCTTGATTTTGCGAAGCAGGTCTGCACCGGACATTCCCGGCATCCGGTAATCGGAAATGATGACCTGGACCGGCTCGGTTTTAAGAATATCCAGGGCATCCATGGCGGAAGCGGCGGTCAGCAGTTTATAATTTTCCCGCCTGAAAATGCGGAGCATGGCCTTCAGGACGTTTTCTTCGTCATCGACGAACAATATTCTGTAAACGGTTTTAACCGGATCGCTCGAATCCTTGATATCCGGCCGGTCCGGTCCCTTTTTGCCTTCAATGAAGAGTGACGCCAGTCTCGACATGTCCCGCCTCTCTGTTATCCGGGAATTCGGACTGTAAAGGTCGTGCCCTTTCCGACCGTGCTTTCGACATCGATTCGTCCCTTGTGTTTTTGGATGATGTTGTATGCCACGTTCATGCCCAGTCCTGTACCTTTTCCCACTTCTTTGGTAGTAAAGAACGGATCGAAAATTTTTGAAAGATTTTCCGGAGGGATGCCGATACCGGTATCGCTGATCCGGATCATTACGAAACCGTCCTGGGCTTGGGTCGAGATTCGGATTTCTCCATGGTCATCAATGGACTGGGCGGCATTGATGAGGATGTTCATGAATACCTGGTTAATCTGTTGCGGATAGCAGGTGACAAGCGGCAACGGACCGAAATCCCTGATAACCGATGCCTTGTATTTGAGTTCGTTCCAGACGACGTTGAGGGTGGATTCAAGGCCTTTGTTGATATCTGCGGATTGCATTTTGTTCTCGCTGGGATGGGCGAAGTCCTTCAGATCGATCACAATGTTCTTGATTCGTTCGACACCTTCCTGGCTTTCCTGGATCAGATCCAAAACATCGTTCAGAATGAAGTCGATGTCGGCATCTTTCTCGATCTTTGCAAGTTGATCTACACGATCGACAATCAGGGGGGACAGCGATTCCGTGCCG
>CAYQKZ010000050.1:0-3212 GCA_964418135.1 uncultured Desulfobacterales bacterium | reverse complement strand
CCGGATATCTTCGTGATACCCGGACAGGGTGTTCAGGTTGCTGCTGACAAATCCGGTGGGATTGTTGATCTCGTGTGCAACGCCTGCAGCCAACTGGCCGATGGATGCCATTTTTTCCTGCTGCATGAGCTGGGACTGGGTTTCCTTGATTTCCTGTGTTTTTTTCGCTACGTCAATTTCCAGGTTTTCGGCCAGTGTCCGATATTTTCGTTCCGATTCTTCCAGAAGCGCCGCCTTTTCTTTGAGCTGTTCAAAAGATTCTTCGATCACCTGCCCCTGGAGACTCGACGTCATCAGATATTTATAATTATAATAGATGAGGCGATCCAGAACGTATAACACCAACTGCCCCAGTGGAATGAGTGCGGCATCGGACGGCTCTTTTCCTTCGGTGCGGGAAATGATCAGATAGCCTATTCTTTCCATCTCGTGCAAAATGGGAAAGATCAACGTAATCCGGTCATTTTCGAACCTGAAGGCTTTGGCTTTTTCGATCCGGTCTCGATGCAGCAACGTCTGGAGCGATTTTTCGTCGTTTTCAGACAGCGCCGGTCTGCCGTGAAAACAGGTGCCGTCCGGGAGCAGGACGGCTGCTGACAGCTTCGGGATTTTTCGAACCTGACTGAACACATCGTCCAGCAAAGAGATCGGAAGAAGCTGATCTATCCGGTATTCCATGTCAAAATCGACATTTTCCAGAATGTCTTTACACATGTTCGTTTCCACTGCCTAACTCCATGAAAGTATCTTCGGTTATCGCGTATTTTTCCGCCAATCCGTAACTGCGGTTCAGGGTGCGGTAGATTTCTTTCAAGACCGCATCGAATGTTTCCTTCACGCCTTTGCCGTAGATCGCCGAGCTGAATATGACGGGTAAACCTGTCGGCTCCCAGCGGTCAAGAATGTCTTCCTCGCTGATGATGTTCGGCAGGTCGCGTTTGTTGAACTGGATGACCAATGGCAGATTGTCGATGTCCAACCCGACGCGGGCCGCGTTTTTTTCGAGGTTGTCGAAACTCTCGAAATTGGTGATCGACTGGCTCAACTGGGAATCGGCCACAAAAACGACGCCATCGGATCGGGACAGAATGGTCTTTCGGGTGGCGTCATGTTCAACCTGTCCGGGAACCGTGAAAAGTTTCAGCTTGATGCGGAATCCTTCCGTCGATTGGGCCATCACCGGCAGGAGATCGAAGAACAGGGTTCGATCTCCTGTGGTGTCCAGCGCCATGAATTCCCCGCACCGGGTGGGGTTGAGGATATCGTGGAGCTGCATCAGATTCGTGGTTTTCCCACTGAGGGCGGGGCCGTAATACACAACCTTGAGAATCATCTTTTTTTCTTTTTCGTTGATTTCCGGCATGCGGTACTCCTGATCGATTATACCGTTGGGGCTTGTTCTTAATCGCTCTCTGCTAATGAGAGTGTGTTGGGGTAGGGCTTTAAAACATGGGTAGCGTGTACGCTTAGAAACTATCTCAAAATCCAGTCTGAGACCCACTAACTGCGTTGGAAGGTGATTCAAAATGCTCACATACTACCGTGTATGCTCCGCTTTTGAATCACCTTCCGCCTTGTTATTGGGCCTGATCCAGAATTTTGAGATAGTTTCTTAGTACCGTATGACCAATTGTAAGATAATAACAGAATAAGTCAAACGACATTGATGGGTCAGCCGAAAAATTATAAATTCCAGATTTTTCTCAGTTGTCTTTCAGGGGTACAGGCGGAAAGGATTTGAATCAGCGATTTGACTTTTCCCAAATCTTTAAGGCCAGGACTGGACTCGACGCCGGAGCTGACATCGACGGCGTCAGGGCAGGCAGCGATAACCGCCTGAGTGATGGTGTCCGGGCTGAGTCCTCCGGCCAGAATCAGGGGATATGTCTGTCCGAAGGTCTTGACATCCGCCCAGTTCCAGATTTGGGCATTGCCGCCCGGAAGCAGCCCTTTTCCGCATTCCACCAGAAACACCGCCGCCGGATAATTCGAAGATTCGGATATCCGGGGCGATGTATGGATGAACAAGGCTTTGATGACCTGAACGCCACTGTCGCAAAGGTCCTGTACCACATCCGGAGATTCCTGCCCGTGAAGCTGGACAGCCGACAACCGGCAGGAGTCGATCATTTTCAACATATCTGAAACGGGATGGTTGACAAACACGCCGACGCGTGCGGTTTGCTCCGGCAGCGCCAGGCTGATTTTTCTGGCCTGTTGAGCTGTCAAATGCCGGGGGCTTGGTGGATAAAACACCAGCCCGATGGCATCCGCCCCGGCTTCAGCACAGGCTACGGCTTCTTCGACACGGGTCAGGCCGCAGATTTTGATTTCCGGTGTGTAAATCATCAAGGCGTGTTTATTCAATTTCAAATGGTTCATCATCCCATGAACCTGCCGCCTGTGTTGTTTCAGCAATCCTGCCGGTGGTGATCCATCCGGGCCCGGATGCGGTGATCCGCTCCCACAGATTCGTTGCTCCGTAACGGACCCACACGCCGGTTGACCAGACACCGATCAAGTCATCCCGACCGTCGCCGTCTATGTCTCCGGCGGCCACCTGTTCAGCCGGTGTCGTGATTTTAGACCAGGCTCCGGTTGCAGAATTCCGGTACCAGGTGCCGGAGGAATAGCTGCCGACAATGCCTGCCCGTTTGTCTCCGGTCATATCTCCGGCGGTTATCCGGATTGGGATGGCGGGATCGATATTTTGCCAGGATGCATTCGCACTGAAGCGCACCCAGAGTCCGTCATTCCACACCCCGACCAAATCATCACGGGTGCCTCCGATATTTCCGGCCGTCAGCTGTTTGGCGGGGGTGGCGAGCTTCCACCATTTGCCGGTTGCCGAATCCCGGTAATATACGCCGTCACTGTTCCAACTGCCGATGACATCGTCCCGGCCGTCGTTGTTCAGGTCGCCGGCTGCAATCCAGGTCGGCAGATTCTCACTGAGTTTCACCCATTGCCCGTCGGAGGACTGCCGGACATATAAACCGGACGACCATACGCCGATCAAATCATCGGTATTGTCCGCATCCACCTTGCCTGCAGCGATCATCATCGCGTTGGCTGTCGATGGGATTTTTGTCCACTGCTTGGTACTCTGGTTCCAATACCAGACCCCGTCCGGCCAGGCGCCCAGAAACCGGACGGGTGAATTCTGTGGATACAGCAGGCGCATGCTGCTTTTGAAAACATCATCGATAAAG
>CAYQKZ010000049.1:0-14040 GCA_964418135.1 uncultured Desulfobacterales bacterium | reverse complement strand
CCATCTGCACAAAGGTGCCACACACATCGGGCAGTCGGGAGGCCATGTGCTCGGCAATTTCGGTAGCCGGTGTAATGGGATACCCCCCAAAAAAAAGGCACCCTGCGGCCAATGCCCCCTCGGCACAGGCCACATCGCCTGTCATAAAATGTTCTCCGGTCAGAACGGCTGGTTTCATTAATAGACTTCCGCGAAATTATTCATTATCTTGTGTTGGCAACTCCCCTGAAACGATCTTCCGGATCATGCGATTCAGTAGTTTCAATCAGCCGGAATCTCGATCGAATATATGGCAAAATCCGGACAGATTGTTTCGCAGTAATGGCAGTTTACGCAGTCATCCGGCTTTTTGACAACGGGAGGATGATAGCCCTTGGCATTGTATCTGGAGGACATCTCCAGCACATTGCGCGGGCAATAGGCAATACAATAGCCACACCCCTTGCACCTTTCCTCGACAATTACCACCATGCCGCGGGAAACTGCAATGTCATTCGAATCGAGAGGCACTCGCCAATATTTCATATACGTTCCGTCCTTTGATCCGTTGTATACGGATTGTCGGCCGATGAACCGGCGGCAATCATCCCGCCGGATGGTTTTTGAAACATCACTGAACATGGATCCGCTTATTATCCATTCATTCGAGTATGTCAAGTTTATTTTATTCATGGAGTGATGAAAATTGAGGTTAGGGTGGAATTTTTACAGGGGGTATCCGAGAGTTTATATGCCGCCACTGGAAAGGGTGGCGATCACGGCATCCCTCACCCTGCGATATGTTGCATCGAGGCTGAAAAGAACAAGTTAAAAACATTATAATTTGACTTTTTGAACTCATATCTATAAACATAAACAAGTAGTATAATTTTAAACCCTTACATGAAATGAGGTTAGAAGATGGTGATGCAAAAAACGAATCGAACGCTGCGGCAATCGACACTATGCAGCATACCGAGGATGTCATAGAATTCCGAGCAAAATTAGTTGGTTGCATTCAGCAATTGGAACATCTTTCCCCCACACGGGAAATCTATCTGCATGCGGCCAAAGACTTGACGGAATGGCGAACCGAGCGCAATCTTCCCGGGCTGTGGAAATCTCCGCCGCTGATGCTGACGGCAACCATCGACGATGGATGGGGGCATGGGCTGGACGTCATCGAAAAGCTGGCCGCGGCCATCGGTATCCAAATCCAGCCGCTCGGTCTGCTCCAGCCATCGGAATGGATCATCGCCGCATGCCGGCGGTTTACCCCGCGATTTCTGGGGCTGACAGTTCTGCAGTTCGATTCAGACGACGCGGTTACGGATATCGTCCGTAACATTCCGTCATCGACCCTGCTGATTGCCGGAGGCGCTGCTTACCAATATGACGATGATTTCGCTCCGCGGACCGGAACCCCCGTGGTGGTCAAAAACGGTACGGCATTCCTGCAGTTTCTGATGCAATGGCATGAATAGAGCCATTCTTAGAAACTATCTCAAAATTCTGGATCAGGCCCAATAACAAGGCGGAAGGTGATTCAAAAGCGGAGCATACACGGTAGTATGTGAGCATTTTGAATCACCTTCCAACGCAGTTAGTGGGTCTCAGACTGGATTTTGAGATAGTTTCTTAGTCATTCCAGGAAAAAAGGCCTGCACCGATTACGAGAAATACGACCGTCATCGCCGAAAGCATCAGGATTTCCGGCAGGACATCCGTGAGGCCGGCCCCGTCATTCATGATTTTTCGCACGGCAATCAGCAAATGCGTCAGAGGAAATGTCTCGGCAACCCATTTGACCCACGGGGGAGCGCCTTCGATGGAAAACCAGACTTCAGACAGGAACATCATGGGCCAGGAAATAAAATTGAGAACCCCGCTGGTGAATTCCTCGCTCGTGCCACGGGAGGCCAGCACCAGTCCCATGGCGGTCAGGCTGAAGCATCCCAGAAAAAAGACGATGGCCAGATCGAGATATGAACCGGCCACTTCGAAATTCAACAGCAAATCACTCCCGATCCAGACAACGACCAGCGTGAACGCCAGTAGAAAAATGCGGGACAGCATCTGGGCGGCCAGATACTCCATCGCTGTCAGCGGGGTGGCCTTCAGGCGTTTCAATACACCGTTTTTTCGGTATCGCACCACCACGTACCCAACGCCCCACAGCGCGCTGAACATCATGTTCATGCCCAGAATGCCGGGAAACAGCCAGTCGATATAGCGGATTTCCTTTCCTTGAAACACCCGACGATCCAACAGATTTCCAGAATCTATTGGTTGGAGGGAGGCGATCAGCATTTTTTCCAGGACATAGCCCTTGGGGGATGACGCGTTGATCCAATAGGCGTACGGCGGGTTTCCCTGCTGAATCAGCAAGTGGATTTTATGCTGATTCAAGAGCTGCAGCCCGGCATCCAGAGACGGCACGCCGACAAATTCCACATACTTCATGGATTGAAAGCTGTCGGGAATATCGACCCGGTGATGAATGACCGTAGAAGAATCGACGGGAAACACCCCGGCCTTGTATTCCGAAAAGGTTTTTCCGCTGAAAACGACGGCAAAACCAACGATCAGCAAAAAAGGAAACAGGAAATTCCAGCCGAACGCCGACCGATCTCGAAAAAACTCCAGATTTCTGGCCATGAACATGGCCCACATCCGTTTGAATCGCATGCCGTCACTCCCGAAGCTGCCGGCCGGTCAGTTTGATGAACACGGTTTCCAGGTTCGCTTCCGGGCAGGGCTGTCCGGCGCTGTCCACACCGCAATTTTCGTTGATCAGAGTCGGGACCGTGCCACGGGCAATGATACGGCCGCAATCCATGATCGCCACTTCATCGCAGAGCGTCTGGGCCTCTCTCATGTAATGGGTGGTGAGGATGATGGTTTTCCCCTGCGATTTGATGTTCTGGACGATATCCCACAGATTCCGGCGGGCCTGGGGGTCTAAGCCCGTGGACGGCTCATCCAGAAACAGCAGCTCCGGCCGGTTCACCAGGGCCAGTGCCAGAAGCAGCCTCTGGCGCTGTCCACCGGAAATTTTGTCATTGTATTGTTTCTGAATTTCCAGAAGATTACAGGTTTTTAGCAGGACGTCGATATCTTCCGTCCTGGAATACAGTTTCTGGAACGTTTGCAGAGTTTCCCGCACCGTCAAATAAGACAGCAATTCGGTATGCTGAAACTGGATGCCGATTTCTTCGTTGAAATCGCCGGCCCGCAGGGCTCCCTTGTAGTATACCTCTCCGGAATCGGGAGAAATGATGCCTTCCATCATTTCGACGGTCGTGGTCTTGCCGGCACCGTTGGGGCCCAGCAGCCCGAAACAAATTCCCTTGGGGATGGCAAAACTGACATCGTCAACGGCGGTAAGGGATTTGTAGGTTTTTACCAGATGTCGGACTTCCAGAAGAGGAGGCATGATCATGTGGGCGGTGTCGGGCATCATTATAGTTCAGTCTATGAAAATCCCTCTTTTGTGTCAAGAATGAATCCCGGAAAAACGGTTACTGGCCCTTCATCCCAATTTAATTGTTGACAAACGGGCTGATTTGGATTCAGAAATATGTCCTGTCGCCGCACATTCCCCGGCAGACCGATCATCCCGTACAACCCTCTACAAAGGAGAAGACCATCCATGTTCGCTTTTCGGGTGATGTTTCTGATCGTCGCAATTTTGATGCAGTTATCGATTCCACCGGTACATGCAGCCGATATCAAGGACTCGGAATCGGCATCCCATGATATGGACGCGGCATCTTACCACATTGTCAACACGTATTCTTTTTCGAATTTTCGGATCATCCAACTGACCCTTCCTGTTCTGTCCACCTATTCTTATCTGCTGATCAGCGACAATGAAGCCCTGGCCGTGGATCCGGGAAGAGATATTTCCGCGATGCTGGAAACCGCCAAAAAGGAAAACGCCACCATCAAAGGGGTGTACCTGACCCATTCCCATGCAGACTTCATCGCGGGTCACATGGAAATGGTCAATACACTCAACTGCCCAATTTATCAGAGCAAAAAAAGTGGAGCCGTTTACAGTGTCCACCCCCTTTCCGAAGGCGACCGGATAGCCATCGGCTCGGCTTCCGTAAAATTCATCGATACCCCCGGCCATACGCCGGACGGCATGTGCGCGCTGGTGTCCGGCCGGAGCAGCCCCGAAACCACGGAGGCCATGTTTACGGGTGACGTGTTGTTTGTGGGCAGCATGGGACGGCCCGATCTTCTGGAAGGAAGCACGTCCGCAGCCTGGCTGGCTTCGGCGGCCTATGATTCGTGGTTCACCGGGATATCCACGATCGGGGACAACGTATCGTTCTTTCCGGCCCATGGTGCGGGGTCTCTGTGCGGTGCCCATTTAAGCGAAGAGCCTTTTTCCACCATCGGAAAGGAAAAAGCCTCCAACCCGTATGTCAAACACACCCGCCGCAGCGATTTCATTGCAGCCCTTCTCGAAGGACTGCCGGATGCGCCGCAATATTTCAAACACAATGCCCGGATCAATCGGGAAGGGCCGCCGCTGATAAACTGGAGCGCTCCCCTACCTGCGGAAATCCCGGCAGCCGCATCACTCGGTGATCCGGATAAAACCTGGATTGTGGATGTGCGAAGTGCGTCGGCCTATTCGGCCGGCCATATGCCCAATGCCGTCAACATTGCCATCCGCGGAAGGTTTGAGACCTGGACCGGAATCATGGTACCCTGGGCCGAAAAACTCGTGCTGTGCGGAGACCCCCCGGAACTGAAAGAGTCTCTGTTTCGCCTGCATCGGATCGGTTACAGCGCGGAAATCATCCGTCTGGATTCCTGGAAAAAAGCCGGCCTGCCGGTCAATGCCACACCCGCCATCCCTGCACGGGAACTCTATGATCTGATGCAGAAAGGTCAGGCTCCGGTCATCGTGGATGTCCGGCTGCCGACCGAATGGATGGGCATGAAAATCGGCACTGTTTTGAATCTGCCGCTCAACCAGCTTTCCCTGCTTTCCGGTAGACTCGATCCATCGGAGCCTGTCATAACCGTCTGCAATTCCGCGTTTCGATCCAGCCTGGCCGTCGGGATTCTCGAACGCAAAGGCTTTAAAAAAGCCAGAAGCCTGGACGGCGGAAGTCAAGCATGGATTCAGGCCGGCCTTCCCGTGATCGAACCCGCCAAACCTCCAGGCCAGGCACTTCCTTCCGGAAAGTCGCTGCCGCTGCCGGAACTCCTGACGGCTTCGACACTTCACGCCATGACGTCCGGTTCTCCCGGAGCCCTCGATCTGGTGGATATCCGGCAGCCGGATCAGTTTGCAGATTACCATGTTCCCGGCTCCCGAAACGTGGTAGCTTCGGATGTTATTTCCAATCCCGCATTTCTGAACGGAACGATTCCACTGGTTCTGATCGACCGGGATGGAATGACGGCCATGGCTGTCGCCGGGATTCTGTCGCAGAGAACCGAACGCCCGATTCAGGTGCTTGCCGGCGGCCTGGAAGCTTTCTGGTCGGCAACCAAAAAAACCACACCCGGGATCGTTCCGGGGGCTTCCCGGCCTGTCGTTCAACCGCCCATTCCGCAACCCGAAACCGTCATGCCGCCGGCAGCACCGGCTTCTCCGGCCAAACGCCCAAGCGCCGGATGTTAGGAGGTCTTACGATGAAATTTCTGTTTAAAGAACCCAAACCCTTTACGAATCCATACACGGCCGGGATTTTCCTGGGATTGACGCTGCTGGCGTCTTTTCTGATCCTGGGCGCGGGCCTGGGTGCCTCCGGTGGAATCGCCCGGATCGGCGCATTTCTGGAAGGACTGGTCTTTCCATCACATGTGGCATCGACCGAGTATTTTGGCGCATGGGGGGTATCTCCCCTGAATTATTATCTGGTCTTCATGCTGATCGGTGTGTTTGTCGGCGGCCTCATTTCCGCTGTTTTATCCCGACGGATCTCGATAGGGGTGGAACGCGGCGCGTCCGCCCCGCTGCATCTCCGCCTTTTTTTGGCGGCTTCCGGCGGCATTCTTTCCGGTTTTGCCAGCCGGCTGGCCGGTGGATGTACATCCGGACAGGCACTTACCGGCAGTGCATTGCTGCTTTCCGGCAGTATCGTCTTTCTGATATGCGTATTCGCCGGCGGATTTGCAGCAGCCTGGCTGGTCAGGAGGCAATGGAATGATTAATACTTTTTTTGGCACCCAGTCAATGGATTCCATTGGCGCATGGACAGCGGCCCTGATTATCGGCATTTTTTTCGGTGTTTCCCTGGAAAAAGCCGGATTCGGCAGTTCGAAACGATTGGCCGGCATTTTCTATTTACGCGATCTGGCGGTTCTCAAAGTCATGTTCACCGCCCTTGTCGTGGCCATGATGGGGCTTTCCGTCGCCTTCTGGATCGGTCTGGTGGACCCCGCCACACAGATTTATTACATGACGACTTATTACGGCACATATATCATCGCCGGTCTCGTCTTCGGTATCGGGTTTGTGATGAGCGGGTGGTGTCCGGGAACTGCGGCCGTGGGCATGGCCTCCGGAAAAATAGATGCCATCGTGTTTCTGGGGGGTGCCATTCTCGGCAGCATTCTGTTCAACGAACTTTATCCGCTCGTCAAACCCCTTGCCGCCTGGGGTCAAAGCAGTCTGGATACCTACGGACAGCCGGGTCTGGCATTTCTGAACGAATCTTTGGGGGTACCCCGACGGGTGGTGGTTTTGGCAATCACTCTGATTGCCGTTGCCTGCTTCTGGGGAGCCGAATTCATCGAAGCCGGAAAAGGCATGAAATCCTATTTCAATAGCGCATTTCTGGCGCGTTTCAGCCTGGCGTTGATTCTGGCTGCCGGCATTTTGTTTTTGATGCCGGAAAAACAGTACGCCACAGCCGATCCAAAACCGATGACCACCACGTCCATGCCGTCCATTGCCCAAACAGTACCGGCCCCGAGTTCGGACCACGCCATACTTGCCGACGTGGCATCCGCCGCTGACCACATGGAGCCGGAAGAACTGGCCGCCGCATTGTACAACCGCGATCCCGGGATTCTGGCTGTGGACATCCGGCCGATGGACGAATACACCGTTTTTCATATACGCGGGGCTGTCCAGGTGGACATGCCGAACTTGCCCGCATTCGTTTCGGCCCACAAAGACAAGGTCCGCATCGTGCTGTACTCCAACGGCATGGTACATCCGGCTCAGGCCAGAGACCAGCTCTATCGCACCGGATTCCGGAATGTATTCATTCTGACCGACGGTTTGGACGGCTTCATCGACCGGTGCCTGAAACCTGTCTCGCTTCGCAGTCCGCCACTGTCTGCAGAAGCGGCGCGGCAGATCGATGCCTGGCGAAAGTTTTTTTACAGCCAGGATACAGCGTCCGCAGTATCGGATACCGTGTTTCAGGGCATTAAACTTTCCGGCATGCTCGATACGAACCGGCTCGTCAACGCATAACCCCGCCCCTTCTCATCCGGAAGGTGGGCGGGGATGATGATTCAATACGTCACCACTACTTTGGAAAGATCATGCCACCGGTAATCACAATCGTAGGCCATTCAAACTCCGGAAAGACCACTCTGGTCGAAAAACTCATCCCCGAACTCAAGCGCCGGGGATACCGGATCGGAACTATCAAGCACACCCATCATGGATTTTCGATGGATCACCAGGGCAAAGACACTTACCGTCACCGGGCCGCCGGAGCCGATATGGTTCTGGCGGCGTCTCCGGGTGAGATCGCTATGGTGAAAACCATGGACACAGCCTATCTGGACAGCTTGCTCACATATTTTCAGGACATGGATATCGTTCTGGTGGAAGGGTTCAAGCAGGAAAAAAAGCCCAGGATCGAGGTCTTTCGATCCCAAATTCACCAGAGGCCGCTGTTTCCGGAAGACAACCTGCTGTTGGCGGTTGTAACGGATGTTCCTTATTCTGCAAGGGTTCCGGTATTTCGATTCGAAGAAATTGGGATGATCTGTGATTTGATTGAAAAACATTCCGACAAACCCGGCAATAAATTGCCGGGCTATTTTCATAACTTAAAGTAGTGGACGAAGATAGAACCAAGCCCGAAATCATTTTTCTGATTAGAAATATCGCCAAAGCTGTGCAGAATCACTGCTTCTTAAGCACTACCCCTTTCTGAAACAGCGATCGAACTTGTTACATCAGGAAATTCTCAATATCCACAATCCCCCGACTCAATTCCTGTCCTGCAAAAACCCGCTCCGCAGAATAGTTTTCAAAGTCTCCAGCGCATCGGCATAGTCAAAATTCTGAATATGCCTTTCCAGTTGCCTGCCTTCATTGCCCAGGGCGCCAATGATCAACGTACGCCATTGATCGAAGACTTCGTTGACCTGCGTATCATCGGCTTCGAGCAACGACTCCAGTTGTACCAGAATTTGACCTGCCTGCTTCCGATCGATGACTTTCTCTGTCTGCCGATCATTTTTATCAGGAAGCACCGCACGAAGCCCATCGAACAGTTCCGCCAGGTCTCTGGTCAATATCTCCAGATATTCCTGGAGCTTCTCGGCCCCTCTGCGTCGCCTGACGGCTTTTTCCATATCAAGTGCTGACTGCTGGACGTTTATGGCTCCCAGTATTCCCGCTACTCCCTTGAGGGCATGAGCTGTCTGACGAACGGCATCCAGGTCCCCAGAATCCATCTGCTTCGCAAGCAGGACGGCATCGTTGCCGTGACCTTCTACGAATTGGCTCAACAGATGCACATACTGAGAAGCATTGCCCAACAGAGATCGTAATCCCACGGAAACATCGAGCCCATCAACGGCTTTGAGATCAGACAGGATATCTTTTTCAACAGTCCTGGCGGGAATGGAAGACGAAAGACCGATTTTGTCTCCGGCCTCTGACTCGGTGAGAATTTCATCAAGCCCGACGCCCCCTGAATCTGCGGTATCGGTTTTCATACCGGTGTCGTTCCGCATGGTGGCAAGAATTTCACGGGAATCTGCCAGATCGTCGATAATGAGTACCCTCTCCCCCTGATTCGATTGGATCGATCGGGTATGTTTGGGCTGCTGTGACGATTTTTCGAACGGAATTTCCATCCAGAACAGAGTGCCTCGATCAATTTCGCTTTCCACGCCGATGTGCCCGCTCATCATCTCCACCAGCCGTTTGCTGATTGCCAGACCCAATCCCGTGCCGCCGAATCGGCGGGTCGTGGAACTCTCGGCCTGCTCAAAGGCGCGAAAGAGTCGATCCATTTGCGCCTGGCTCATCCCAATGCCCGTATCCCGAACCTCAAAACGCAGGACAGCGATGTTCTCGACATGGCTGACGACCCGCACGACAATGGAGATACTGCCCTTTTCCGTGAACTTGACGGCATTGCCGACAAGATTGAGCAGGATTTGCCCCAGACGCATATCGTCCCCACGCAGCACCAAGGGCACATGGGCCATGTCAACAATCATATCTAAATTCTTGGAAGCGACTTTATCCGAAACAATGCCGCACACATGGTCGATCACCCGTGACGGTTCGAAATCCCGGATCTCGAGCGTCATCTTGCTGACCTCGATTTTGGACAGATCAAGAATATCATTGATGATCTGCAGGAGGTGTTTGGCCGCTGTGAACAGCTTCTTTAGATGGTTGAGCTGTCGTGGGGTAAGCGGATCTTGTTTCAGCAGATGGGCAAATCCAACGATGGCATTCATCGGGGTGCGGATTTCATGGCTCATATTGGCCAGAAATTGGGATTTGGCCCGCGTTGCCGCCTCGGCCTGTTCCTTGGCCGCCAGAAGCGCCTCATGGGCGTGACGCTCGCCGGTGACGTCTTCGATGATGACGAGCATGCCCTTTCCGGGTTCGTTCTTTTGTAGAGATTTAACTGTCATTCGAGCCCAGAAAAGAGTTCCGTTTTTTCTGATCAACAGTTTCTCCCGGCAAAATATCTCACCGTACTCCAACTTCGGGGATATCTCATCACAAATGCACTGATAAGCCGCTTCATCCGGGTACCAGATGCGTGCGGTCTGACCGTAAAGCTCATCCCGCTCATAACCGAAAATTTTATCGATTTCGCGATTGCAGCGCATGATTTGGTGATCTTGAATGAGTACGATACCGACTGGTGCAGAATCGAAGATGGCCTGCTGCTCTACTCTAGCGGCATCGATTTCGGCAGTCCGCTCGGCTACCAGCTCCTCGAGATTGAGACGGTAGTTGTTCAGGGCCTTTTCCGTGCGCTTGTTTTCGGTAATGTCTCTCCAGGTCATGTGCAGCAGTTTTCTGGCTTTGTGCTGAATGGACGTCATCAGAATTTCGACAATAAATGGCTCCCCATCCGCCCGGAGATGCTCCCACTCGAACCGATGGGCCTCGTTCTCATATGCGATTCGGATCATTTCGGAGGCTTTGATCGTGGATAACCGGCCATCTGGCTGATATACCGGCGAAATATCGGCCGGTGTCAGCATCCGGAGTCGATCCAGACCATCCATCCGCAACATCTCCAGTGCCGCTCGATTGGCATCGATAAAACATCCATCGTCCATCAACAGAATGGCTTCACGGGTCTGCTCGAACAACTTGCGGAATCGTTCTTCGCTTTCCCGCAACGCCTCCTGAGTACGTTTGCGTTCACTGATATCGATGAAACTCTCGAGCAGATAGTCTTCCCCTCTGAGACGGATGGGAACGACGGTTTTCAATATCGGCAATTGTGTTCCGTCTGGTTTGAGCATGACCCGTTCAGAGCGGTCGACCGCCTGGCCGATATCACAGACCGGACATTTACCGATGTCCGCCGGACAGAAATAACCATGGCAGACCTTTCCGACCAATTCCGCCATGGTAACGCCCAGCATCTCCAGAGCGGCGTCATTGGCATCGTAAATGGTGCGGGTGTTCCGATTGATAATGATTTTTCCGGTCGGATCGCTTTTAAAAAGTATAGACAGCCTGTTCTCGCTTTCTCGAAGTGCCTCTTCCGATTTCCTGCGGTCAGTAATGTCTGCCTCCGAACCGGCCATGCGCACGACATTACCGTCTGCAGCACGTCGAGCGACCCCCCGCCCTAGAATCCACTTCCATGAACCGTCCTTGCAGCGTATCCGGTATTCTTCTGCGAACACATCTGACTTGCCTTCAAAATGCTCCTGAACCCGGGCAAGTATCCGCTGTGCATCCTCCGGATGGATGCCGTCGAACCATTCCGCTTCATTACCGGCAATCTCGGTTTCCCCATAGCCCCGGATTTCCTTCCAGCGGGGCGAGACATACATCTCATGCCGGGGAACATCCCAATCCCAAACGGCATCCTGCACTCCGTTGATCACAAGGTCATAACGATCGTTTTGCAGCAGCAACGCCTCCTGCTGCATGCGGATGCCTTGGTCCGTACGGAACAGCAGGACAAATACGAAACTGAGAAGTCCGGCTGCCAGCACCAAAACCAACGAGGCACCGACTCCCATCAACTGGTTGTAATTGGCTGTTGCGGCAGTGATATCCTTGAAAACAATCAGACTTCCGACCTCGGAACCGGAGACATCCTTTACCGGATCGATCATCGCCAGCCAGGATCGGTCGCCGAATTTCATTTCAATATCAACATCATCATGCCGTCGGTGCCGTTCACCGATAAGCTTTTCTGCTTCGGCTGGAAATGCCGACAAAGAGGAAAAAATCATCACATCATCAGGAAAGCGGTCCCAGTCGGCTTGCCGACCGAGCATCTTCATCCCCGATTCCCAAGCAGTCCGCTCGATGGCAGTTTTGCGAATCACCAGCGCCACCTCGACATCATTCTTGCTGCACAGGGTCGTCAGGATGTCTTCGATTTCCCTTCCTAGCTCCAGGTAGCCCACCAAACTGCCGCTGTCATATACTGGCTGAACGTGTCTGAGTGTGAACGTGCCAAGGGGACCCAGCTCCAGTCCGGTTACTGGTTTGCCAGTCCGTTCAGCTTCCAGCAAGGTGAAGCGGTCGATTCGGTCACCGTACCGTTCCGGCTGGTGGACACGGAGCAGGCAAACGCGGTCCGGCCCGACAAAATAGAAATGTGTAAGACCATAGTCGATCAGGAGCTTCCTATAGATCGGCCCATTGATTATTTGCAACTGCTCCCGGTCCTGGTCCTTCAGCAGGGCGGTTCTCAGCCCCGAATCCTGCAGCAGGATATGCCCGATGGCAGTCAACGTTCTCGATTGTTCGGTTACCAACAGATTCAAATCATGGGAAGCTTGATCGAGTGTTCCATGGCTTGACTGGTGAAGATGTTCTTGCTGCTGTTTGAGCAGAAGCAGGCTGGACCCGCAGACGAGAATCATCAGGGCGCCGGAAAGTGGAATCATCAGGCGCCGTCGAACCGGTCTTAGCGAGTCATCCGCTTTCAGGCGGACAGCGATCATCCAGGAGGACAGCAGAATCAGCACAGTCATTGTCAGACCGACCGGCAGGGCTGCCCGCGCGGCGACTTCCCATTTCCACGATCGGGCATCGATGTCCATGCCCATCACTGCGATCAATTCGCCCGTAGCGGGGTCAGTCAAGGGGATTAGGGCTGAAACCCATGTGCCCCATCGATCAGCTACCGGACCTTCGACGGATGCGATTCTATTATCGAACACATGCCTGAAACCATCGGATACTTCTTCATACACTTCACCCGGCGGAGAGTAATCTGCAGAGGCAGGAATTTCGGAATCCACGTGGACAATAACCTTACCGTCGCCTCGGCGGCCCAGTAAATACACAAACCGATAATTGTCACTGGCCTTCCGGGCTTCGACAAGTTGCGATTTAAGGCTTTGATAACCCGGATCGATCAGATCCGCCTCGGTGGCTTTGAGTGTCTTGACGACTTGATAGTTGATCAGTTGCGCCACAAGAAGAGTCTTCTGCAAAAGTTCTTGACGCATCTGCCGGTCTTCCCGCAGCACCACCCACCAGCCCAGGCTCCCTCCCAGGATCAGTAATATCGCAATCACGCCACCGACCCACAGACGTTTGATATTGTTCATGATCACAGATCTATTTTCCATCAAACCATTCCTGGATTATAATCCGGCAAAAGCAGAAACTCATAACGATTGAAACCTCCCGCAACAAATTACTGTGACGATTTGAAACCCGAGTGCGCGAACAGAAATTGGGAAAGCACCGCATTCAACTTATCGGGCTGCTCGATCACAACGGCATGATGAGAATCCGGGATAACCACAAACCGACCATTGGGTATGAGATTTGCCCATACTTGCTGATCCGTCACAGGCCAGTAATCATGGTCCGCCGAAATAATCAGTGTTGGGCAATGAATTTCGCTTAATCGATCGATAACACTCCAGCCCAGCCCCGATTTCGTTGCTTCGATATATGCGCGTGGATCGTTTTCGGCCCAGCGGTCAACAAAACTCTCCCGCAAGTGGGCATGTTCGGGCTTGGGAAAAAGAATTTCACTCAAAGCCAGACCCATGGCCCGCATGCCGAATTGACGAACGATACCGACCCGGCGATCGATCTCCTGTTGAAATAGTACCGGGTCTCCAAATGTCGGAACGCTGTTGACGATCGTCAGGGTCTGAACCTGTATCGGGAAATCCAGTGTGAATTGAAAACCGATCACTCCCCCCAGAGACCAGCCGACGATGTGGGCCGGCCCTATGTGCAACGAATCGAATAAACCGATAATATCCCTTACAAACATCGGTACGTCATACGGTCCGTCGGGCTTGTCGGATCGACCGTGTCCGCGCAAGTCTAAAGTGATGACCTGATGGGTTTTGCAGAGATGCTGCACCTGTGCTTCCCAATCACGGCAACTGGCACCCAGCCCATGAATGAACACAAGCGGTTGGCCGACACCGCAAACTTCATAATATAACTCGATATGATTCGACTTCAATCGGGGCATGGCGATGACTCCTGAAAACGATTTGTGTAAAGTGAAAACCTATATACTCGATTATCAAGTTTTTTGCCGGTAAATGCACAACTATCTGATTTAATAGGATTTTAAAAATATCCAAAATTTCATCGAACTCAATGATATCAAGATGTTATGAAAAAAACTTGATAAT
>CAYQKZ010000048.1:932-14282 GCA_964418135.1 uncultured Desulfobacterales bacterium | reverse complement strand
GTTCAATAGTTAAGATTATGACCGTTGACAGTATATCCGACCCATCATCGGTACAGCCCCTCGACAAATGCCCAGGTCTTTTCCATTCCCGCTTCGAGGGAAACCGAAGGCATCCAGGACAGCTCCTGCTTGGCCCGGAAAATATCCAGATAAATGGTCGGCACATCGAAAGATCGTTTGGCTTTATATGCAACATCGATTGGACGTCCGGTCACTTTCCGGATCACCTCGACGATTTCATTCAGGGAGTGCCCCATCCCGCTGCCAAGATTGAAAATCCGGGAATGCGATTGCGTAACAGCGGCCCTGTAAATGCCGTCAATCAGATCATCGACAAAAATATAATCCCGCACCACCCGGCCGTCCCCCCATATTTCTATGGTTTTCCCCTGAGCGGCCCTGCCGAGAAAAACGGAAACAGCTCCCTGAATGCCATCCGGCTTCTGGCGGCTGCCGTAAGGGTTGGAGGGTCTCAGAACAACATAGTCGAGACCATGAAGATGATTGAACAGCGCCAGATACTTTTCAACGGTCAATTTCGTGATTCCGTAGGAGCATTCCGGCTCGGTCGGACAATTTTCGGGGATGGGCAGCACCGAAGGTTTTCCGTAAATCGCACCGCCGGAAGAAATGTAGATCACTTTCCGGATTTTTCGGGCCACACATTGTTCCAGCAGAAAGATCGTCTCGATGACATTGGACTGGACATCGAAAGCCGGATCATCGTTGGATGTCTTGGGAAGTGTCGTGCTGATCAGATGAAACACCATGTCGATTTCTTCCAGCGCCTCCGACAGCATGCCGCGATTTCCGAAATCCCCGACACAGTATGCAACTTCTGTCAACTGTTTGCGGTAATGCTCCTCATATTTGTCAAAAACCCTAACCCGGTGGCCTTCCGCAAGAAGCCTGTCCACCAGATGGGATCCAATGAAACCATTCCCCCCAAGAACCAGCATATTCATCTGCTTCACGGCAAGTATCCCCCTACTTTTTCAACAGCCAATCGTAAAGCGATTCGATATCTTCCAAGAGCCGCTCTTTCGCATATCTCTGGACCACATAATCACGGGCACGCTGAATGCGCGCATCCCTGCTTCGTCTTTCTTCTCCGACCAGATAAGCCAGTCCTCCCGAAAAACCCATCGCATCCTGATTGGGACAAATTATCCCCCGCTCGCATATCGTAAACCCCCGATATTGGGCCGTTCCATCGATGGATTTCCCCAGGAGATCCTGGATTCCTCCCACCTGTGTGGCAATCACGGGAACGGACGAGGCCATGGCTTCGATGATTGAAACCGGTGTGCCTTCATTCAGCGAAGACAGGGCCAGAATGTCGAGATCCGCATAAACATCCGATACCTCGCGGACCCAGCCCGAGAAAATCACATGGTGCGCCAACTCTCTATCCTGGCAGCAGGCTTCGAGGCGGCCGCGGCATTCCCCGTCTCCCACAACGACAAACTTCACGTCCAGTGCCGGGTGAGCCTTCAAAAACAGTGCGGCGGCATCCAAAAACATTTCATGGTTTTTGATCGGCACGAGTCGTCCGATAATACCGATCAGCAGGGTATCGCCACCGACACCCAGTTGCTTCCGAAACCGCCCCTTGATTTTGTCTGCGGCCAGAAAAGGTGCCAGATCGAAGCCCAGTTCGATGATTCTGATTTTTTTCAATGGAGCGATGCAGTACTTCTCTGCCAGATCTCTCTGCTGGGACGGACTGATGGTGATGATCGCATCCGTACCTCGGGCGATGAACCGCTCGATATAAACGAATGATCTGGATTTCAGCCGGTTGAAATAGCCTTCGAAAACATGGCCGTGAAATGTATGAACGATTTTGATCCGTTTTCCGAAAATCAGGTTGTAGATCAGTGCTGCCGTCCGGGCCGTGAATCCGGCTTTTGCGGTATGGGTATGGACAATATCCGGCCGGACCTGACACAGAAGTTTGAATATCCGATAGATGACCCGGATATCCATGGTGATGCTGATATCCCGCTGCAGCACGGATAACCGGCAGTGCTGATGCGGATCCCCATGGAAGAGATAGCTCATATCCCCTTCCTGCTCGGAAATCGAGCCGGTCACCAGTATGGTTTCAAACAGATCCGGATTCAGCCCGGTGGTCAACAGATGAACATGAATTGCCGGCCCGCCGATATTGAGCCGGGCAATGGTCCGCAGGATCTTTATCTTTCGCTTGTCATTTTCCTGTGAAGCGGGTGCGGCCAACGGTCTGGCCAGAATGCCGAACTCGATCAGCTTGATGTTCGACGCCGCAATCACGCAAAGGCGGTAGAACAGACCGAGCATGACCACGATTTTCAACAGAAAGGGAGCTGATGGATTGTGTTTTTCAAACAGAAGGTATGCACTTTTATGGAAGGCGATCTGGGACTTGAGTACGATCTGATTGCTGCTGCCGCCGACATAATGCACAACGGATGCCCTGGGAAAATAGACGACTTTCCATCCCGCATCCCGCATCCGCCGGCACCAGTCGGCATCTTCCCAGTACATGAAAAACCGTTCATCGAAAACCCCGACATCATCGATGGCTTTTCTGCGAACGATCATACAGGCACCCGATACCCAGTCCACCTCCATGGGATTCACCCCGTCGCAGCGGCTCGTCAGCAGATTGGCGCTGGTGATCGGGTTGTTGGGAAAAAGCCGGGAAAGCAGGGACGATCGGCCGAACAGGGACGTTAACGCGGTTGGAAACGATCTGGCCGAACCCTGCACCGAACCGTCGCTGTCCAGAATCCTGGGGCCGGCAATGGCTATCTGGGGATTCATTTCCATGAATTCGACAATCGAATGAAAAAAGTCGTTCAGGACATAGGAATCCGGATTCAGCAAAATCACGTACTGGGATGCACTCTGCCGCAGGGCCTGATTCACCGCTGCCCCGAATCCGAGATTGCGGTCATTGCGGGTCAGAACAACATCAGGAAACCGTTCGCCGATACGTTCCACCCCATCCGAAGAGGCATTGTCCTGAATCCGGATCATGGCCGGATACGTTTCCAGCGACGCATAAACGGATTCGAGACATTTCAGCAGGAAATCCGTACTGTTATAATTGACGATGACGATATCGATCACGATCTGTCCTTGAGAATCCGCCGCTTCCTCCGATGGATGAGGCGGGAGATGAAATCTTCGGTCGCAAGCAACCCCCGGATATCATCCTGTGTAACACGGCGCTTGGCCTGAATGATTTGTCGTTTACGCCATACCACCCGCCACGCCTGGAAGCTGTCCCGTTTCGACCGGAGATAAACAGCGGCAAGTCCCTTCGATGCAAAAAAGCCGAACGCGGCAATCATGTACAGCACATGGCTTGTGAAAGTGCGAACCAGCAGTGAAAACGGCATGTTCTGAAAATATACCCACTCCAGATTCCGATGGCCGTAATAGACCGACAGGGGGGAATCATACGCGATGGAATGACTGGCCATATGATAAACGACCGCCTCCGGAACGTAAAGGCATTTATAGCCCATGAGCTGAGCCCGGAAGCTCATATCCACATCTTCGTAAAGCAGGAAAAAATCCTCGTCGAACAGCCCGACATCCCGGAGCATGGACATCCGGTACAGAGCCGCACCCGCACAGGCGCCGAAAATCCATTCCGGCCGGTCAAAGGCATCATGCGTCATCCCCCTGCCGCGCAGACAGCCGGCACCGGCGGTGGTATAACCATCTCCGGCCCGATCGATGACATGCGGGGCGTCGTGAAACAGCATTTTCGATGCCGCAGAACCGGCTTCAGGATGGGCGGACAGCGCGGTTACAAGGTTTTCTATCCATAATGGATGCGGCATGGCGTCATTGTTCAGAAGCGCGACAAACTCGGTATCCGCCCGACGCATGGCCATATTGTTGGCAGCCGCAAAACCGAAGTTTTTCGCCAACGGAATGAGAACAACTTCGGGAAACCGCTGCCGGACAGCATCGACCGAACCGTCTTCGGACCCGTTGTCCACTACCACGGTCAGAACATCCGGACAGGACTGCTTCCGAATCGCATCCAGACACTGCATGAGGCAGGCCCGTTGGTTCCAGTTGACGACAATGACCGTCACCCGCTTTTTCATATTGGACGCTCGCGATCCGGGATCCGCCCATCGAGAAATAATTTCCGATACACCCCGACCCATCCCGGGCCTTTTCCCTGAAGCGCTCTTCGCCTCTGGATGCACGCCATCACCTCGTTTTCGGAGCATGCAACCAATTCGGCAAACAGGGTGTCGGAAATCGTTTTTCGTGTCCGCCACTGCCTGCGTTTCTTCACCATTTCCGGAAAATTCCGCAGGCCGGCCAGAATCCCGGCCATCCAAGCCGAAAACTGCCGAGTCCACAGCATCATGCCCAGCCATCCGAAATGCTGCAGAACGATCACCGGCCATTGACGGAAAAGAATGGATACCGGATAGTTGTGAATCACCACCCGGATCATGTTCTGAGTGGTCTGTGAAACGGTGAACGGATTCAGTTGACTGCCCGACGTCCGGCTGCCCATGTGATACACCCTGGCATCGGGCACAGACAGGCTCCGAAGCCCCAGACGCACTGCCCGGAAATTGATGTCCACATCTTCGAGATAGGCAAAAAAATCTTCGTCGAACCATCCGGCGGTTTTGAAAAAAGACCGGCGATACAGCGCCGCACCCGCACACGGACCGAATACCGGCCTCGGACCATCCCACACCATGCCGTCCGGTTCCCGACTGCCGATCCGATATCCAGCCCCGCCCCTCAGAACCCCGTCCCCGATACCGTCCAATACATCCCGATCATAAAACTGGATCATTTTCGGGGCAAACGCGGCATATGCGGGATTGGCTTCCGCCGCCTGCACGAGACGCTCCAAACAGTCCGGTTCCAGCTCCGTATCGTTATTCAACAAAAAGAGATACCGCCCTTTCGATCGCCGGATGCCTTCATTCACCGCCGCACTGAACCCTCTGTTGACGGAAAACCGCACCACCGTCACGTCCGGATGATGACAGGCAACCCACGCCGCAGTGTCATCCGTCGATCCATTATCCATGAGAATGACCTCAAACCGGCGAAAACGTTGATTGGATATCGACATCAGGCAGGTTATCAGCAGATGCAGTCCGTTCCAACTGGGAATGATGATGGTTATGTCCGGCATCGGGGAAGCCTTGTCTTTTCAGTCATATGGATATCCGCCGAGTCGCTCAGATAGGCCTCGACCTGCCGCACCATTGTCTGAAACGTGAATCGTTCGGCAATTTTTCTTCCTGCGGCCGCCACATCCCGACGCAAGTCGGGTCTGTCGGCCAAATCCAGCACTGCTCTGGCCAGACCGTGGACATCCGCACGGGCAAACAGAAGGCCGGTTCGCCCCGGAAACACGATTTCCCTGTTTCCTCCCACATCCGATGCCACCACCGGAATCCCGGCGGCCAGAGCATGAATCAGAGTCAGCGAAAAAGGTTCATACAAAGATGGAAACAGAAAGATATCGTGAGCCTGAAAAACGGTAAACAGATCGGATTCCGAAACCGCCGGTCGAAATGCGACCGTTTCATCGAGATGAAACCGCCGAACGATGTCTTCGAGTCTTTTCAGATACTCTCTGTCCCGGCTGTCTCCCAATACCGTCAACCGCACCCGTGTCTGCGGCTTCCTCCGGATGATCTACGGCAGGGCTTCCAGGATCGTATGAACCCCTTTCATCTCGACCACCCGGCCGGCAAAAAGCAGATGCACCCACCCCGGCACCACCATCTCCTGCCGGTTCCGATAAGCCGCCGCTTCATGCGGTATCAAGTGGACGCCATGGGGAATGACTACGGTTTTCCGGAAACGGAATCCAGCCTGGGCATAAAAGCCCTGCATGAATTGACTTGGGAAAATGGCCTCTCCCTGAATCGGCACAGAGTTCGGAAACATCCGATCCCGCAGCCTGCCGACAGCCGTACGGATGATTGCCGTTCCGGACCGGGAGGCCAGTACCGTCCCCATAAAATATCGATACCAGAAAGACGGTTTGGAAAACAGAATCAGCCAATTGTCCGTCAACAAAAAAATGGTTCTGAAAGCGGATGACTGAATGGCGGAAAGAAAAGAGGCATCCAGAAAGAACAGATTCCAGACGAAAACGACATCGGGTCGAACTTCCGACAGCCTGCGATTCAGAATCGCGATGTTATGCGCATTGACGACATTTTTTTCGGATTCGGAGATCGAAAAATCCTTATAAATGTCGGAAGCATCCGCCAGCAGATGCAGCGACCGATCGATATCCTGACCCGAATAATCCGCCAGCTTCCCGCCATAATCGCTTGTCAGGACAGAAACCCTGTGATCGGCAAGCACCAGGGCGGATGCCACCTCGAAGCACAACCGTTCATAACCGCCCACCACATTGGGGGGATAAAGATTGCTGATAAAGAGAACGTTCATTTGCCAACGGGATGAATGAGTTTCAGAAAATCCGGATCATCATCGATATAGCCGACCTCCCGGCCCATGAAATAGAATAAGAACAGGTTCACCAGCCCGTTCAAGGAATGCATTTCCATAATTTGGTTGAATCTCTCCACATAGGCCCACCCCTTTTGCCGCCATGCCGGCAGTCTGCGGGCTGTTATCATAAATCGTGTACAGGCAAAGGCCCATTCCGCACGGACATTGGCATGTTCTTCCAGAATCGTGTTTCTGGAATGCATGCGATAGGTCAGCAGCGGTTCATCGATCATGTGGATCGTTTTCCCCTGGACAAGCAGTCTCAGAAAAAAATCAAGATCGTGAACATAGCGAAGGGGTGCGAAATACCCGATTTCATCGAACACGCTGCGCCGGATGACAATATTGGATGTTGTCATGAAAAAGTTGCCGTTCATCAAGGCCAGCGGTAGATCGCCTTCTTTATCGAAAAAGGATCGACTTCGTTCATACCAGCGATTTTTGACTTTTTTGCCTTTGGCATCCATGAAATTCAGCCCCGTGGTAACCGCGGCAATATCGGCGCAAGCCGCCAGCACCTCGGCACACCGTTCGAGACGCTGGGGATGGTAGCTATCGTCGGAATTCAGGATGGCCACCACATCTCCGGTCGCGCGTTGAATACCGGCATTGATCGCCTGATGGGCCCCCTGATTGGGCTGAGACCAGAAAACGACATCCGGATGCAAAAGACATATCTCGGCCATGACCCGCGCTGAACCATCTGTGGAACCATCGTTGACAACGATGATCTCACAGGGCCCGGATTCCTGGTTCAGGATACTTTCAACCGCCTGCCGGATATATTTTTCGTGATTGTACAGAGGAATGACCACAGAAATGGTCGGCATATCGACAGTCACGCACATCCTCCTTATGCCCTGGCCATGAATAGAATCTGCTGCCTGCCCAGATACCCGACCTCTACGGACCAGTACGGACAGGCGGTTGACTCCGAAAACCCTGCTTGTTTCAACTCGGCGAATTTTTCCAGACCAGGTATCGACACCGTCATCCCCTCCAGACAGCGAGTTCCCGAAGCAGGCTCTCGATCCGCTGTCTACCTGCTGCAAAAGAAAAATGCCGGTCGATGAAGTCTATCCCGCTGTCGGACAGTGTGTTCCAGATCGTTTCATCTTGATAGAGACGCAGAACGGCTGCTGCAAACGCCTCCGGAGTATCCGCAACCAGAATATCCTTTTCCGGTTCAAGGCCGGTGCCTTCAACCGCGATGGAAGACGCGACACACGGCAGGCCGTAACCCAGACTAGTGGCGATTTTCCCCTTCAGTCCAGCACCGTATCGGATCGGTGCAACGGAGAGTCGGCACTCATGAAAATAAGGCGATATATCCGGAAGATAACCCGTTACGATCACGTCTGCGGATGCCATATCCAATATTTCTTGCGGCGGTTTGCTGCCGACGATGTAAAAAACGGCTCCCGGTATGTCTTTTCGGATCAGCGGCCAGACAGTCCGGACAAAGTAAATCATGGCATCCACATTGGGGCGATGCTCGAATCCGCCGACAAACAACATGTTTTTTCTGGCAAAAAACGGACGACTTCGCCCCGGAATATCTCGAATCAGGGGAATGACGGCAATTTTTTTATCGGAAACAGGAAATTCCTTGAGAAGGATTTCCCGTTCTTCGGTGCTTAACACAATGGTGCAGTCCGCCTTCTGGATGATCGACAGTTCAAGCAGTCGGGTATTTTCGGCAGTTTTCAGCAGGCCATCAGAACCTTCTATGGCAGCCTGCCGCTGTTCCCGAACAAAATGAAGATCCACCGTATTGAAAACGATTCGCGCGCGAGGACAGAAACGATGAACCATATCGATACAGAATGCCGCACAATGCACCTTATACAGCAGAACCACATCGTACTCTGGACCGTGCGATTCAAGATATCCGGCGATTCCCGGAACAAACGGCGTATACAGACATCGCACCCCCATCCGTTGTAAATCGGGGGTGTATTTTTCCATAAATTGCAGATCTGCCCCGGGAATGAATGTACTCTCAAATCCCATAGACCGGAAGATGTTGAAATACGAAACAATGTCTTGTGATCCGGAATCCTGATCCGGCGTCGGCGTTCTGACATCGATAAAGAGGATGTTTCCTGTCGGAACGACATTATTGATCCGGAAGTGGGCTTGTCGATCTCTATTGTGATCGAAGCTCTGCGGAACGGCCCGGCGGCCCGAATCGATGTTCATCCAGGGATTCTCGTCGGATTTGGACAGAATGACGACTTTGGACAAAGGATGCGTGAACACTTTCCGTCCGGCCGATCGGATGGCCGCGGAAATATCCGCTCCGGCCTGAACCGAATCATCCCCGGTTTTCCCGGCAAATCCACCAATCTGTTCAAACAGGTTCAGCGGAACCATACATGCCGAGGCAGAACAAAAATCCACCTCCCGAAGGAAGCTGAACTCGGGATGAAATGAGTTGGCCCCCTCCCCCAGACGGCGAAATGCCCCCCCTTCATCGAAATAACCACCGGATTCCCATATCTTTCCATCCGGCATACTGATCTGAGAACCGACCAAGCCGGCATCGGGATGTTCCCGGAAGATTTGCACCTGCTCATCCAGCCAATCGGGCAACGGCATCAGACCCGCAGCCAGAAACGCCACATAGCGGCCCCTTGCCACGCCTGCACCCATATTCCACATTGCGGCCATGGATTTACCCGCACCGACTGAAACCACCCGGACACCGTCGATTCGGGACAATAGAGCCTGGCTTTCCACCTCCGGAAGCGGATTCAGCACCAACACTTCAGACGGGTGCCCGACACATGCACGGCTGAGAGATTTCAGGCAGGGAAGCAGGATTTCCGGCCGATGAAACAACGGCACAATAATCGAAATAAGCGGAACGGGGTTTTGAGAAAAAAGGATGATCTCATCCGGATCGATTGCATGGGTATATTCAGACAAACGAGTAACCAACGATGAAAGCTGGCGGACATCGTCTCTGGCATTCCGCCATATCCGGTAAGACACCGTATTTTTGAACAGAAAATCGAAACGCTGATACAAAAAGGATTTCAACCCGTAACCGGCTGCTTCGGTCAACGGCAGTCGATGATACAGCCACCGCCCCACCGCAACCACCCCTTTATCGAGAAAAAATCCCATAAGATAAAAAACCGTCTCTCCCCACTGCTGTGGATTCAATCCGAAAAAACAAAAACAGCATCTCTTGTTTGAAATTACGGGAATCTTATAACATTTTATCCTGAAAGACGATAGGATAAAGTGTTGTAAACTGTTCTTGACAGTACTTCATACAGGTGTTACCGAAAGCCGATCCAGGTTATGGCTTTCCAGACAATGAATGTAATTGAAAAGAATATTCACCGCAAAGACGCACAGAACGCAAAGCCGGTATCACGAAATTCCGCTATTATCTTTTTCTTTGCGTTCTTTGCGCCTCTGCGGTGATTCTTTTATATCTTTTCTCAGCGGACTCCCGTGAAAAGGGCACTTATGGTATTCAGCTCGATGACGTTTTTAACGCTGTTTCTTCCGATCGTTCTGTCAGGATACTGCCTCTGTTTTTTTCCGGCGATCGGACGATTCAGCCCCGATTTTCATCGGATGATCTCCAATTGTTTTCTGCTGGCGACCAGCCTCGTTTTTTATTTCTGGGGCGAAGGCTGGCGGGTGTGGGTTTTAGCCGCATCCTGTGTCGTCAATTTTCTGCTGGCGCGAGCGATGATGATGCATATCACTGTTTCGCGAAAGGCAGCCGGCAGGCCGGCATACACCTTTACTTTTTGCGATCAGCTTCAGCCGGGCGGTTCCCGGACGAAAAGTCAACGATCGCTTCTGGTCATCGCGATCGTTCTCAATCTTGGCTGTTTAGCCTATTTCAAGTATTTCAATTTTTTCATGGAAAACATTGCCGGCATCTTTCCGCCGCAATGGAAAATGACCGAGTGGACACGGGTGATTTTGCCCTTGGGCATCAGTTTTTTCACTTTCGAATCGATCAGCTACATCATCGACGTGTATCGGGGGGATGCGCCGGCGGAAAAGAACATCATCAATTTTTCCTGTTATCTGACGATGTTTCAGCACCTGGTGGCCGGACCGGTCATCCGGTACCGCGATCTCTACGATCAACTGACTCAGCGTACACTTTCCCGCAGTCAATTTGCATCGGGCGCCAGACGGTTCATTCTGGGATTGTCGAAAAAAGTCCTGATCGCCAATACGGTGGCCGTAATTGCGGACAAAGCCTTCGAACTTCCCCCGCATGAATTGACCCTGTTAACGGCCTGGCTGGGGTTGGTCTGTTACACCCTTCAGATTTATTATGATTTTTCCGCTTATTCGGATATGGCCATCGGATTGGCCAGAATGTTCGGCTTCGAGTTTCTGGAAAATTTCAATTACCCCTATTTTGCCGATTCCGCGCAGGATTTCTGGCGGCGCTGGCATATATCGCTTTCCACCTGGTTTCGGGACTATCTTTACATTCCATTGGGCGGAAACCGTAAAGGCACCTGGCAGACCTATCTGAATCTGCTGTTCGTGTTTTTTCTGTGCGGCCTGTGGCATGGAGCCAGGTGGGTGTTTGTGGCCTGGGGGCTGTATCATGGATTTTTCTTGGTCATCGAACGACTCCTGACGCGCGGCAGACATAGGCCCAATACATCGACCACTGGCGGTAAGTGGGGCTTATCACTGCTCTGCCATGCATATGCCGTTTTGATGGCCATGGGCGGGTGGGTTCTTTTCCGTTCGGATACCTTCGCACACGCATGGGGTTATTATGGCGCACTGATAGGGAATTGTGAAGGCAGCGGCAAAGCGAATACGATCTGGTTTTATTATGCATGGGATGTTCATATCGCGATCCTGGCAGGAACGCTTTTTTCCCTGCCGATCTTGCCGGCTTTGGCACAATGGTGGAGCAAACGTGTTCGGCAATACACAGCAACCGAAAAAACCATGGCCGGTGTGATTCTGTTTTCCATGGAATTCGGAAGAACAGTTGTCTTGCTGAGCCTGCTGTTGCTCTGTTTTCTTCCGCTGGCATCCGGAACATACAATCCGTTTATCTATTTTCGATTTTAGGAACCATATCAAGTGAAATATCATTCCGGTTTGCTGAAAAGTATGGAATGGGCTTTAATGGGAGGACTGTTGCTCATACTGTTTGCACCGCTGGTTGGAAAGATAGCAGGATGGCCACTGGAAATTGATTTAAAGGAAAACCGAAATCTGGCACACCGCCCCTCTATTCGGAACATGACCTGGACTGATTTACCTCGTGCCATTGACACTTGGTGGAACGATAGATTCACTTTCCGGACACAGATCATTCCCCTGCGGGAATCGTTATGGATAGATATGTTGAACGCGCCCGGAAAACAATATGTACGGGGAGTAGATGGTCACATCTTTTTGAATCCCATGCCGGGTGAAAAATTTCATGGAGGCCAAAACCCCACAGTTCTCGACTATTTGGGCTATTATCGACTGACTGCGGAACGATTGTCGGACTGGGCCGATTATCTCGAGGGAAAAAATGCCTGGCTTCAAGCTCATGGAATTCATTATCTGTTCGTGATTTCACCAAACAAGATCACGGTTGAAGATCGATATCTGCCCAACCGGATACGTATGGCAAAAGGGAAAACTTATTTAGATCAATTACGGGAACAGGTGTTTCCCAAATTGACACCGCAAGTCGATTTGCTGGACCTGACACCGATATTGACTGCAAAGGAACAGGAAACCGGAAGACCGATGTTCAGTCGTACCGATGAAGTCGCCCATTGGAATGGAGAAGGCTTTCTCGAAGGATTGCTGGCAATGGACAAACATCTGCGCCGGCATTTTCCCGACATGCCGCCGTTTCCGGATACCCTGCTGACACTCCGGAAATCCGATACAGACCCGACAACCTTTTCCTGTAAATGGGAAAACGATCCAACCGTCCAAACAATCGAAGAAACGATTTTTTCATCACGAACAGGCGATTGGACCGATGCGAAATGTTCGAAAGCATCGGGACGAAAAGGCATGCTCACGTTATTTTCGGATTCATCCTGGAAATATTTTTGCGGGGGATTGGAATTTTTCATGCCAGGCTCTCATACCGCATTCCCTTATCAATGGGAATATCATCGACATGCCGATATTCAACATGTGACATTTGATGAATTGCGAAGATCTGTGATGGAAGAAATGCCGGATGTCATTGTGGAAGCCCAGACAGAACGCGCCCTGACAATACCTCCCGGAATTGGAATACCTGACGCATTCCGGATGGCTGCCCGATTCGCTCAGGGTAAAACAATTTTTCTATGGAGCGCACATCAACCGGATGCCATGTTCGAAAAGAACTTCGATGCAATTGAAATAGATCGGGATGCCTGCATCGTCACCGTCATCCATGGCAATCCGGTGTTGATGGCATCGCATTCCATTCCAGTACCTAACGATTCACAAACCGTTCTCTTCATGGATATGGATGCACCCGCTGCCGGTACACTTCAAGTCTACTGGTCGATAGACGACACATTTTCCGAAAATGATTCCATAACAACAGATTTGGAGATGGGAAGAAACATCGTCTTTCTGTCAATTCCATTGCCGGCGGGAAAAGCATACCATTTACAGATGGTTCTCGGCACCGTTGCCGGCAAGTATGTTTTTCGAAAAATCGAACTCCGTGCAACATCTTCCGATAATAGGCACTGATTCAGTTGAATGGGATATCACACAATTGATTTCGTAGAATTCACGAATATTTTTAAAATCCTAACCTTCACATATTCCGAACAAGGATCACCCCGAAGCCGGATGCCGATATATCAGCCGGGG
>CAYQKZ010000048.1:0-922 GCA_964418135.1 uncultured Desulfobacterales bacterium | reverse complement strand
TCGTGTCGGGCGGAACGGATTCCGTAATCCAGACATTGCCGCCGATGACCGACCGTTCCCCGATCACCGTATCCCCGCCCAGAATGGTCGCCCCAGAATAGATGATGACATCGTCGCCGATGGTCGGATGCCGTTTTTTTCCCCGGAGCTTTTCCCCGGCGTTTTTCGGCAGGGACAGCGCACCCAGTGTCACCCCCTGGTAAATCCGGACATTGTTGCCGATCTCGGTGGTTTCGCCGATAACAACCCCGGTACCATGATCGATGACAAATCGCTCTCCAATGACAGCTCCCGGATGAATATCGATTCCTGTGATACTGTGGGCATGCTCGGTCATGATACGGGGAAGCAGCGGAACGTTCAGCTCGAAAAGCCGGTGCGCGACCCGATAGACGCTGATGGCATAGATGCCGGGATAGCTGAAAATGATCTCATCATGGCTTTTGGCCGCAGGGTCTCCCTCATACGCCGCCCGGATATCGCTTGCCAGAACTTGCCGTATTGCGGGGATGGATTCCAGAGCAGTCAGGGCGATTTCATGTCCCCGATCACCGCAATCGCTGCAGGGAAGGTTATACCGGAAACAGTCGTGCCGGATGCTGTGGGTAACCTGCTCCGACAGCATATCGAACAATTCCGTCACCGTCTGCCCCATGATATATTTCAGGCTGATCGGATCGATTTTTTCCCGACTGAAATAGCCGGGGAAAAGCACTTCTCTAAACTTATCGATGATATCCACCACATACCCTTCGGAAGGGATGGGATCGTTATCGATATGGGTAAAACACTGCCTGTCCTGACAGCTGGCGATAATGGCATCCGCAAGGTCCGGAATACGGCTGCGAAACTGCGTCACAGATACGGCCTCGTTCCTGCAAGCTCTTTCATCGTTATTCGAGTTCGTCATCTTCAGTGCCTC
>CAYQKZ010000047.1:3332-14302 GCA_964418135.1 uncultured Desulfobacterales bacterium | reverse complement strand
GGCCGATTTCAGCTCTTCGTTGGAGGTTTCCAGCTCTTCGTTGGAAGTCTGAAGGTATTCCTCCTTGACCCGCAGTTCCTGCTTGAGAACTGCGATGTGTGTGTCTGTATCCGTAATGGTACCGGTCTCCTGTTCGGCATCGGACAGAGGCGGTCCGACGTGGAAAAGAAGCGCCGATTCCAGAACGACCAGATACAGGGGCGGTTCGTTAGCCACCGCAGGACGACCGGTGGCCACCGGAAGGATGGTCAGGTTGACCGTGGTGAAATCCCCATTGGTTTTTACCCGCAGCCCGGCACAGCGAATGATTTCTTTGGCGCTTACAGCCTTGTGGAGGGCGGTGGTCAGCTCGTGCCGCAATCCCTCGCGGGCCATGGTCAGGATATTGTTGACACCGGCCTCGCCCTGGGCCGGTTCCAGATACCGGCCGGCACGACCGTTCAGGTAAAGGATATCGCCTTTTGGGTTGACCAGCGCACCGATCGGAGAGAGATACTGCAAAAGCGCCTGCTCGGTCAGCTCACGAAGCGGCAGTTTCCCTGGGAAAATCGCCTTCATAGGAGGCAGCGGCATCTCCACCGTTACCATGGGCGGAAGAAAGCGTCCCGTGATTGTCGGCATCACGCCGTAATAATCTTCCCGTCGCTGGTACAGCTTGGATTTGCGATCCATCACGGCAAACAGGGTAGTGAAATCCCCCACGGTCTCGGATGTTCCCAGAAAAAGAAATCCGCCCGGATTCAGCGCATAGTGAAACAGCGGGATCAGCTTCTTCTGCAGGTCTCCGTCCATATAGATCAAGAGGTTGCGGCAACTGATCAGATCGAGCTTGGAAAAAGGCGGGTCCTTGATGATGTCCTGCTCCGAAAAAACCAGCAGGTCCCGGATGCTTTTCACGATGCGGCACATGCTGCTGTCGGGATCATTGTTGAAAAATCGCGACAGTCGATCCGGCGGTACATCGATGGCGATACTGGCCGGATAGATGCCGCTGCGGGCCGTGGCGATGGCCCGACTGTCGATGTCGGTGGCAAAGACCTGCACCTTGAAACTCTGCTTCAGCACTTCCATCCGCTCCTGCAGGAGCATGGCCAGGGAATAGGCTTCCTCGCCCGTAGAGCATCCGGGAGACCAGACGCGAATCTGTGCCCCCGGCGGCTTATCGGCAAAGAGTTTGGGGATGATCTGTTTTTCAAGCACCTTGAACGCCTCCGGATCGCGGAAGAAATTGGTCACGCCGATCAACAGATTGCGAAACAACGCCTCCACCTCATTCGGATTCTGCTGCAGGTATTTGACGTAGCCATCGATCGTTTCGATCTGATGGACGGCCATGCGGCGCTCAACGCGGCGGAAGATGGTGCTGGGTTTGTACTGGGAAAAATCGTGGCCCGTCTGGGCGCGCAGCAGAATGAATATCTTTTTGAGCGCATTTTCGGCCTTGGGCGCCGGGGCCGATGCCGGCCGGGGCGGATAGCCGAATGCATGGGTAACATAGGCCATGAGCTGAGCGGGCATTTCGGCCGGCGGCAGCTCGTAGTCCACCAGGCCGGTGGCAATGGCGCTGCGGGGCATGCCGTCATATTCGGTGGAAGCGGGGTTCTGCACCATGACCATGCCGCCTTCCCCTTTGATGGCCCGGACCCCCAGGGTGCCGTCGCTGCCGGTGCCGGACAGCACGATACCGATGGCCCGCTCCCGCTGGTCCTGGGCCAGGGAACGGAAAAAGAAGTCGATCGGCAGGCGCTGGCCGCGGGGAGCGGCCGGATCGAGAAGCTGGAGCGTGCCGTTCAAAAAGGCCATGTCGCGGCCCGGCGGAATGATGTATGCGCAGTTGGGCTGCACCACCACCCCGTCCTCAACCTCGAAAACCTGCATGCGGGTGTAGCGCCGGATCAGATCGGTCAGAATACTCTTGTGATCCGGAGCCAGATGCTGTACCAGCACAAAAGCCATGCCCGGATCGAAATTGACGGGCATGGCGGAAAAAAAAGCTTCGAAAGCCGCCAGCCCTCCGGCCGATGCGCCGATGCCGACAATGGGGAAACCCGATTCCGGATGCACTCCAACCTGTTGTGGAACAAAATCCGGCTGGGACTCTGCGGCCGGTTTTTCTTCATCCGAAGGGTCGGGTGCAATCGCCAGTACATCGACCGGTAACGGCTCTTCCGGACTGGATGGGGATTTGTCTTCTTCTGTCATGTCTTATCTCCTTGGACCGTTCACCGTCAACGGTGAACGGCATAAGATTATTTTTCTTGCAATCAGGGTAGATTATCGGAAGAAGCATCCGCATGGCAACGCAGCATGACCGTTATCAAGCCGGTATTGCCGTCCTTTTTGACAAACCGTATGTCGCCGCCAAAGGCCGTAACGATCTTCTGGGCTGCCACGGGAGCCAACCCCATTTGTTCCGCCGGAGATGCGGACCGAGCCGTGGACTCGATCCTGAAAAAATCGACAGTCTGCGCATCGGTCAGCAGCATATTGTCAACCGTAAAATTCAAACAGAGGCAACCATCCTGAAAGGAACCCGTCATTGGAACCACTTGTTTGTTCCGGCAAAAAAAAGAAGCCAACCTTATTATCGATGTCAAGGCCTGCTTCAGCAGTGCCGGTTCTCCCCGCAGCTCGAACGTTTCCCAGATCGCCTCAAAATGCAATGCCAGATGAATATCCGAAAGCGACGCCAGCACCTCTCTGAGGAGTACCGAAAAGGTTGTTTTCACCGGACGCATCCGGGTCAATTGATCCATATCGGCAATCAGGGTTGCATCTTCGATGAGATTGAGCAGACGGGCGCTGCTTTCCGCAAACACACTGCTGTAGAGGGCGCATTCTTCGGTGTCGGGACACATGTCTGCCAGCAGCATGCCCATACCCAGCACCCCGTTGGCCGGGGTGCGCAGTTCATGAGAAATCATCTGCAGAAAATCGGCCTTGAGTCTGCTCATCTCCAACAACTGTCGATTCGCTTCAGCCAGTTCATGTGTTCGAACCGCCACCAATCGTTCCAGTTCCTCGTTGTGCGTGATCAGCCGGCACTGAAGGGAGCTGTTCATTAAATGGGTCTGCACCCGTGCATAAACCTCTTCGGGCTGAAAGGGTTTGGTGATGTAATCCGCCCCACCCACGGCAAAAGCCTTCAGCTTATCCTCGGTTTCGGTCAGGGCGCTGATGAACAGCACCGGTATGTCCCGCAGACACGGATCCGATTTGAGCCTTCGGCAGACTTCGAATCCACTCATCTCCGGCATCCAGATATCGAGCAGAATCAAATCCGGTGGATTTTCAACCGCTGCCGCCAGTGCCTGCGCCCCCCCGGTAAACGCCACTACCCGATACCCCTTACCGTGCAGCAGCTCCAACAGAAGTTTTAAATTGGCGGGACTGTCATCCACGGCCATGATGGTTTTCTGGTTGTATTGTTCATTCATTTGTATTCTCCCTGTTCCCCGGCGCTGAATCGATCCGGTTCATATTCGGTTTCATCATTTGTAACCGTTCACACCCCCTCCCGGCCTCCCCCCGCCGGGAGGAGGGGATGAACGGTTTCATCATTGATCCTGCACACTGTCGAGCCATTCCATGATTCCTCGATAATCGAAGCTGTCCGCCATGCTCCGCAACCTTCGAGCAGCCTGGGGGTCTTCCGTATCGGCCATATCGATCCATTTCATCAACTGGAGCATATCGCCTTCGGCAACGGCTTTACGGATGGCCTGGACCGTGGTTGGAAGCAGGCGGAACTCCGCTACGGACGACATGACACGGCTGGCAGATTGAACGGTTTCCCCGGCATACACATAATGCAGTCCCAGGCCATGGCCGAGTATCTTGAACAAGTCCATGGCCAGGAACGGCTTGGACAAATATTCGTCCGCACCGGCGTCCAAGGCCTGTTTTCGGGAATCATGAAATGCGCCCGCCGAAATGGCCACAACCAGCGCCCCCCGGCCGGACTCGGTGGCCTTAATCCGCCGGACCGCTTCGTACCCGTCCATCACCGGCATACGCATGTCCAGCAGCACAGCGTGCGGCAACCAGTCATGAAATATTTTCAGAGCTTCGTCACCGTCGGACGCTTCCCGCACCTCGAAACCCACGGGTCGGAGCATGGCTGTCAGCAGGATCAGGTTGTCGGACACATCGTCCACAGCCAGAATACGCCACGGGCCAGTTCCCGGCGACAGGCCGATCACCTGCTTCGATACGTTGTTAAACGGAAATGTGCCATGAACCATTTTCAGAGGAACTTCAAATCGAAAGCATGATCCGGTTCCCACCCGACTCGTCACCGTTATGTCGCCCCCCATCAGTCGGGCATATTTCCGGCTGATGCTCAACCCCAACCCGGTCCCGCCGGACGGAATCGCATCGGCTGTCTGGTAGAAAAGATCGAATACAAATTTCAGATAGTCTTTGGATATGCCCGGCCCGGTATCCTCTACCTCGAATATGATAGACTGCATCTGCCTATCCGCTGTCTCCTGTGCAGCTTCACTGCGTACCCGCAGGATGACCTGACCGGTCTGCGTAAACTTGAAGGCATTGCCAAGAAGATTGATCAGAATCTGTCGCAACTTACCCAGGTCGGCATGGACATCCGGCAGGGAACGGCGATCGAGTTCCAGAACAAATCCCAATCCCTTGGCCGCTGCACTTTCCCGGAAAAGCACCTCCACTTCCTGGATCAGATCGATCAGGCGGAAATCTTCCAGACTGAACTGGGTCTGTCCGGCATCGATTCGGGACATGTCCAGAATGTCGTTGATCAGCCGAAGCAGATGTTCCCCGCTGCGGAGAATGACCCCCACGTACTCGGTCTGTTTCGGCGACAGGGACGCATCGCTTCCCAGTACATGGGCGAAACCCAGCACGGCATTCATGGGGGTACGGATTTCGTGGCTCATGTTCGCCAGAAACAGACTTTTGGCCCTGTTGGCTTCTTCCGCAGCCTGGCGGGCGATCCGCTCGGTTTCCGCGGCTTTGCGGTCGGTCAGATCTCTTAAAACGATACGGCAGACGGTATCCCCGTTCTTGTCCTGTAATGCGGTTGCATCCATTCCCGCCCAGAACGGCTGGCCGTCGGCTCGAACCATCCGCAGCTCGAACGCCTGCCACCCGCCGGGTTTGTAAAGCGTCTTGCTGTAAAAGAAGTAGACACCCTGGTCTTCCTTGTAGATATAGCGCAGGATCGGCTGTTTGACCAGTGTGCCCCTGGCGACACCCAGCAGAACGGCAGCGGTCAGATTGGACTCCAGAATGAACCCATTTACACTGACGGTAATATAGCCGACCGGCGCCAGGTCGTAGAGGTCGAAATAACGCGACCGGGAATCGTTCAGCTCTTCCTGGGTTCTGCACAGCTCATCGTTTTGCATTTCTATTTCGGTATTGTGTACACTCAGCTCTTGAAACAGCCGGTTTGTTTCATCTTTCTGGATCTGCAACTCGGCACGCTGCATATCGAGTTCATTCAGCATCCGGGTCGATTCCTCATTATGCGTCTCCAGAGAATGCCACTGGTTCCGCAGCATCCTGTTTCCAGCCCATAATCCGACAAGCCCCATGATCCAGGCCACAGCATGCGCCAGCGTCATCACCCCCCGCTGTTTAAAGGCTATGTCGTAATGCGGCTTCAGCGGAACCGAAATGCTGATGCCTCCTTGAAGATCACCTTCCTTGTATCCCTGCACACCGTGACACTTGAGGCAACTGGCTTCCGTCCTGAACGGATGCATCAGCCTGAGAAAAGGTTCGTTGTTTATCGTTGCCACCGAAACCGCTTCTGTTTCACCGGCCTCGAAAGACCGGAGTGCCTGGGTTTCCCAGATATCGGGAACATTTTCCGGACGAATGGGGTAAAGACTGGTCATATGGCCCATCAGACCGTATGCCTCTCTTCCCAATTCATGGACCTGGCGCGTCATATAGGCCGGATTGATCAGTGTCAGCAATTTCCCCTCCGTGGTGACGACATCCCGATCCGGAATGTTTTTCAGGTAGGGATTCGGCGGGGTCTTGTCCGTAGGCGGCACATAGACACCGCCATGCAGGGAAGCCCATCTTCGGTAGACCAGGTCTTTTTGATAAGAAGAGCCGGCATCCGATCTGGCTAACAGCATCAAGGAATTGCCAATGTAATACCAGTTCCAGAATAGGGAAAGAACAAGGACTACGGTCCAGCCTACCCCAGCAATCACCATCATCCGGCATCGGGTCTGTCGATTTTTCAACAAGAATTCATTCATGCAAACGTCCTGAATACTTTCGAGTCAATGATTGATTACCTTCGCTTGTCGAGAATATCTCGAATCAGTACGGCAATATCCCGTTTCAATATCGGTTTGTTCACGAGCCCATCGATCCCTATGGACTGGACGATTTCCGGCGTAATCCGCTCGCTGAAACCCGTACAGAGAATCACCGGGATATCCGGATTGAGTCTTTTCAATTCGGCGATCAACCGGTCTCCGGTCATATTCGGCATGGTCAAATCCGTGATGACAATATCGAATTGGTACGGATCGGCCCGGAACATATCGATCGCATCGGTGCTTTCCGGGCAGACAGTCACCTGATAGCCCAGATTTTTCAGCAGGATAGACATCATGTAGCGGATCGGCTCTTCGTCATCCACCACCAGGATGTGTTCGTTTCCACCCGGTATGATTTCCCGGATCACCTGAATCGGCCGGGCTTCCCCTTCATCCATACCGGGAAGATAAACCCGGAATGTCGTCCCTTTGCCGATCCGGCTGTCCACTTGAATGTGGCCACCATAACTCTGAACGATGCCGTTCGAAATGGAAAGCCCCAGTCCCGTCCCCTTGCCCTCGGGCTTGGTGGTAAAATACGGTTCGAATATCCGATCGCGTATGTGTGAATCGATCCCCGGACCAGTATCGGATACGCTCAGACAAACGTAATTTCCCGGAGGCAGGTCGATGTCGGACTTTTCCGATGCGTCCACCTGAAGGGTCTTCAATTCGACACCCAGGATGCCGCCGGTCGTTTCCATGGCGTGATAGGCGTTGGTGAGCAGGTTCATGGCCACCTGATACAGTTGCGTAGCATCGGCCAGAACCGGCGGACAGGTACTGCCGATGAATTTCTCGATCCGGATGTTGCTGGGCAGACTGGCCCGTACCAGTCGGAGAACTTCCTTTACAACGCTTTGCACGTGGACCGCGGTTTTATCATGTTCCGTCTGTCGGCTGAACGACAGAATCTGTTTGACAAGGTCGCCGGCCCTTACCGCTGCTTTCAATACCCCGCCCACATACGGCTGCAACTTGCTGTCCGCCGGCAGTTCATCCCGGATCATCTCTGCATAACCGACCAAAGGAAACAGGATATTGTTGAAATCATGCGCGATACCGCCGGCCAGCGTACCGATGGCTTCCATTTTCTGGGACTGTCGAATTTTATCTTCGCGCCTCATATCTTCGGAGATGTCCCGCATCACCGCCACAAAACCGACAACCGAGCCTGCCGTATCGACCACCGGCGAGATGGTTCCCTCCACGGTAAAAAGCGCCCCGTCTTTGCGCCGGTTGACAATCCGTCCACACCATATTTCTCCGATCTGAAGGGTCTGCCACATGGTACGGAAAAAAGTCGCATCTTGTTCGTCACTCTTCAGAATACGCGGATTGCTTCCGATGATTTCCGAGGACGCATACCCTGTCACCGCCTCGAAGGCCGGATTGACATACTGAATCGTCCCCTCGGCATCGGTAATCATGATGGTCTCGGCAGCCTGTCCGATTGCAAAAGACAGACGACGGTGTTTATCCTCGCTGTCTTTCAGGGCTGTAACGGCCCGCTGGCGGACAATAATATCCCATGCCAGATCCGCCATGGCGGAGACCATCCGGACATCCTGCTCGGTATAGTCCACCGGCTTGTTTCCGATCCCCAGAATCGCAACGATTTTATCCCCCTGAAATACCGGCACCACCAGCTCCCGGATGATGGGCGGATGACCTGCCGGAACTCCTTTGCGCCCGGAAAGGCCTGCATAATCGTTATGAATCACGGTACATCGATCCAGAAGGCACTGCGCCCAGACACCGGCCTTATCGATCGGATAGTGTTCTTTAAAATCCTGGGACCTGCAAAAGTCCTTCACCGTGCGTGACGACCATGCATGGAGACAAATGACACCGGCGTCTTCTTCGATAAAATGGAAAAAACCGATCCGGCTGTCTGTCAGTTTTTCGGATTCATCCAGTGCCTGGCGCATCACATCTTTTTCAGAATCATGCAGGGCAGCGGATTCACTCAATCGGAGTCTGGCCTGCATCAGATTTTCCATTTTCTTGCGATCCGTGATTTCATGAACCGAACAGAGGACGCCTTCCACCCGGCTCATATCACCGCTGACGGCTGTTTTGACCACATGCAGCCACGTGCGTCCGTTTACACCCATCACAGGCCGGTCGTCGGATCGAGAAACACCCGTGGCCATAATGGCCTGATCCTCTTCGATATAGACTTGAGCATCCTCGGCGGGAAACAGATCCCTGTCCGTCCGGCCGATGATTTGGTCATCGGTTTTTCCCAGAAATCGGCAAAATGCCGGATTGACCGAATAATAAACACCTGCCGTGTTCTTCAACGCAAACATATCGGGTGTGGATTCAAAAATAGCTCTCAGAACGGCGCGCTCCTGAGACAATGCATCCAGCAGCCGCCGCTGATCGGTAATATCGTTGACCATGACCAGAATGCACGGCTGGCCATGTAATTCAATAAGCTCCGCCCAAAGCAGACAGTTCCGCTTCTCTGCATTTTTGGTTGTCAGACTGAACGCCATGGCTTTAACACGGCCTTCTTCGGTCAGAATACGAAAAAACCCGAGACGATCTTCCGGGGTGATCAGCCCCAGATCGACGGATCTATGGCCGATGATTTCCTCGCGGGTGTATCCGGTAACCCGGACAAAGGTATCGTTGACATCCAGATATCTGCCGTCTTCGATAGAGCTGGTACCCATCAGCAAAGGGGTGCTGTGATAGGCTGCCGCGAATTTGCGTTCCGATTGACGCAACTCGTTTTCGGATCGCTTTCGCTGCGTAATATCTCGAATAAATGACACAAACCGCCCGCCATCATGGTTCAGGAAACCGGCGCTGATTTCGACATCGATCAGACTGCCATCCCGACAGCGATACATGGTTTCAAAACGATCGTTTTTTCGATCGACGATTTCAGCCATCCGCTTCCGGATATCTTCAGCGGTTTCGATCATTTCGATGTCTGTGATATGCCTGGTCTCGAGTTCAGCCTTGGAATAGCCGAGCATTCGCGCCGAGGCATCGTTGGCCTCGATAATCCTGCCCGCGTGGTCGAGCATCCAGAACCCGTCTGCGGTCGTTTCCAGTATATGGGCATATTTTTTGGCCTGATGCAAACTGTCCTCCCGGGTGCGATGCAGCTCTCCGAACAGCAATGCATAGGGCCGGATCAGACCGGATCGGATCAACGCCAGATAAATCAGATAAAATGAAATGACCTTCAGAAAATGACCGATAAGATTCGCATAACCGAAGACACTGACATATTGGGTAAAGAAAAGCTCGGCTCCGATCGTCACCAGAATGCACGCGGACATCAACCGACCGACAACCTCGTCGAATCGCCACCGCTTGCGCCGCAGCATGACACCGGTCCCTGCCAGGATCAGGCAGATGACATATTCGCTGGTTTTTTTGAAAACCGTCAGCCCCACCCCATCGATAAAACAGTCGGGGAAAATCGGACGTAAAAAAATGGACCCCAGCAGCACCGCCGTAACCCCGGCATACCCCCAGAACATCAGATATACCCGCAATTTTTTTCCGATGGAATAGACAAACAGCAACAGACTCAAGCTTTCCAAATATCTGCCGGCGATCCATAACTGGGTGGCGATATTGGCTGTCTGAGAACCGGGAAACACCCCCATTCCCTTGAATGCCAGGGTATGGATCAGATCGATCAGTCCGACAAAAAAATAGGAAATCCCCAGCAGCACCAAAGAATCCTCGTTGAGAAACCGCCTGGAATTCCACACCAGCATGAACACGGCCCAGGCCACGGCCGTGGAAAACATCTCGACCAGGCCGTGAAACAGCAGATAATTGAAACTGCTGACGAAAAAAAGAACTGCCATCAACGCCACACCGATGACAATCTGTGTGGCAATTCCGGATGTCGTAGGCGGCGGCGGTATGTTCATACAGGATTCACCCCCGAATGTCGGCAAGTTCCCGGACAACGGTGTCGAGAAATGAAAATCCGATGAATCCAGATTCACCCTGGTTTTCATGCCATTCCTTCCGATTTACCGAGCAATGCATCGATCCGTTGCGCCACGGTTTTGAAATCGACGGTTTTGGGCAGATAATCATCGGCACCTTCCCGAATGATCCGCGCCTGGTTCTCGGGTGTATCCAACCCCGTCAATGCCAGAATTCTGGTATGGTTCAGTTCCGGGTTCTGCCTGATCATCCGGCAGACTTCAAAACCATCCATATTGTCCATAAAAATATCCAGAATCACCAGATCCGGATCGAGCTGGGTCAGTTTGATCCCGGCAGTGAATCCATCCGAAGCTGTTTCCACGCGGTATCCGCCACCCTTCAATTTGAGCTGAAACATTTCCAGCACGAGGGGATCGTCATCCACTACCAGAATCGAACTAAAAGCCGATTTTCCGGAACTTGCCGTACCGTTTTCTTCCAGAAACCTGTTCATCTCTTCCCGCAGGATCCGATGATGGCCACCGGGAGTGATGAATGCGTTGATTTTTCCGGATTTGACCCATTTCCACAGAGTGGTCCGGCTGACACCGCATGTTTTGGCCGCTTCAGGAATGCTGTAGTATATTTCTGTATCTGCTTTCATGATTTTACCCGTTCGTTCAGTCGAAAACTAAAATTCAAAGCCATAGGTTGAACGTTTTGGACGTTTTGAACGTT
>CAYQKZ010000047.1:0-3232 GCA_964418135.1 uncultured Desulfobacterales bacterium | reverse complement strand
TTTGAACGTTTTGAACATATAATTGATTGTCATACACAAAATCAAATGATTTTAGTGAACATCGGCAGGAAAATAATTGCGGTACGGAATTCGACATCCGGTTGATCCAGCGAAGATTCAGATAAGAAATGGTCGGAATGATGGTAAGGTACCTCTCATGAAAAAATCTCCCGGTTAATGTAAGTATGAAGTATGAATCAACTGAAGTTATACTTCAAATGGGTACAATCTGCGCTTTTGAAACCCCCGCCCCGGCCCTCCCCTTACACACATTGCCAACAATTTCACTGGCGTGATGTAAAAATCTCTGAGGACTTCCTAGAAACACCAGCCCGGCGGAACGAAGTTCGATCTCTCTTTCATTGCTGATGGAATCAACCAGGCAAATCATGGCGGCTGCACTCAGCTTTTTTTTGATTTTCCGTAGCAGGCGGAGACTGATTCCGTCGCTGAAGGAATCGAGGGTGACAACCAGCCGGGGAGATACATCGGATGGGAGTCGATCGATTTCCCACGTGCTTTCGAGAATACCGACGGGTTTAAGTTCCTTCGGGATCGATCGGGACAGTCTCTGAACTTCTTTTTTATTTCCTAAAAAAAGAGTTTGCATACTTACAGACTTACTCGTTATTTTCCTGGTTCGTTGTGGGAAAAGTGGGATTTCACCGGTTGATTGATTACGTTTGATTTTTTCCAGCATGAACGTTTCCTTTTCTTCGATCAGTCAAACACCGCTTACTATGTACGGGATATCATTTTCGAAAAAATGTTTTGCAAACACTGTGCCAAAATACAATCAAACAATGTATCCCATGGAACCATCCATCGCCATCCAGAGAGTATAAACATCTATTTGCTTGATATATAACAGCATTTTTATTTATGACATGAGGGCTCACCCATCCGATCATCTCTTTGAATAATGGCGGAACGCCCGAACGAGACAACGATACCGGAGAAAAGTCTCTCAAAATTAAAGACAGTCCTGCGAGGTGTCTATCAATTTGAGTGATATGGCAGTGTATGGGGTGATTGCAGTCTGTAACCGCTCAACGTATAATAAGGAAGAAATTGAAATCCGACGGGTTTCATCATCACCCATCATGAATCCCACAGTGGATATTCACCGTTCACAGGAGAACAATGACAGGATGATCGCTTCGATTACCGCTACTTCCGCTGCCATGACCTATGTCGCGGCGTTGTGTTATCTGTCCTTTATCAGATCAGGCAGGCTGGGTATGCTGTACAGGGCGTTCGGGATAAGAAACGACAATGTCTTTCATATACTGTGCTTTATCCTGCTGGCGTTTCTGTTGCGATTGATGTTTTCCACCCGACTGTATCGACCGGCCATTCAATCCCCCCGAATCTGGAGCGTTTCGGTTGCCATCGGAATCTCACTGTCGATTGAATTGATACAATTATTCACGCCCACACGCCATGGAACATCGCTGGATTTTTTTCTTCATGCAGCGGGCATTGCCATATTCTTCATCATCGATAAGGCAACTCAAAACACATAATCTGCCATGATTCCAAGCTTTAAGGAAAGCTTCTCTCATTTTGATTCACTGCCTGAGAGATGTCTATCAATTTGATAGACGCTGTACCGGCGTCGTGCAAATTTCGCTTTTTTACGACATCATCAATTTCTGGATGGTGTCGAACAGAACCGATTTCGATATGGGCTTGGAAACATATGCATCCATCCCCGCCCGGAGACATTCATCCTCATCTTTTTTAAAAGCGCTGGCCGTCATGGCAATGATGGGAATCCGCCTGCCCACAGCCTGTTCGGATTTCCGGATAATCCGGGTGGCTTCCATCCCATCCATCTCGGGCATCTGAATGTCCATCAGGATGAGATCGAAATCACCGGATTCGTATTTTTCCACCGTCTCCTGACCGTTTCCGGCAACAACGACCATATGTCCGGCTTTCGTAAGCATCAGTGACGCCAGTTTCTGATTGACCGGATTGTCTTCGGCCAGAAGTATCCGCAAGGGATCGAGCGGGGGGGAGTACTGTCCTTCAATCTGCGGTGATTCCTGAATGCATGTCTCCGAATCGCCAGGCCGGGCACCGAGTTTACAGGTAAAATGAAACGTACTGCCTTTTCCGGGTTCGCTCTCGACCCATATTGCGCCTTTCATCAACGCTACCAGTTGGGTCGTGATCGACAACCCCAGACCGGTACCGCCATACTGGCGTGTCGTGGACGAATCCGCCTGCGTGAATGGGTTGAAAATCACTTTTTGCTTTTCCGGGGAAATGCCGATCCCTGTATCCCGAACTTCGAATTTCAATTCAACTGCGTCGTCCGATAGAGACACGACACCGACCTTTACCGATATTTCCCCTTTTTCCGTAAATTTGACGGCATTGCCGACCAGGTTCACGAGAATCTGACGGAGCCGTCCCATATCCCCGAACACAACTTCCGGAACATCTCCGGCAACCGTATGCATCAGACGCACGTTTTTGTCCTTCACTTTGATGGATAGAAACCGCATCGTATCATCGAGATGCGCCCTGATCCGGAAATCACTGCAATCCAGATCGAGCTTTCCGGCTTCGATTTTGGAATAATCGAGAATGTCATTGATCAGTGAAAGCAGCGCTTCCGCAGAATAGTTTACCATGGATAAATTGTCGCGTTGCTCCGAAGTCAGTTCGGTGTCCAGTACCAGATTCGTCATTCCCAAAATACCGTTCATGGGAGTTCGGATTTCATGGCTCATGACCGCCAGAAAATCGCTTTTGGCGTGATTGGCTCGTTCGGCTTCCTGACGGGCGGCAATCAATTCCGACTCGATCCGCTTTCTTTCGGAAATATCTCTGAGGATGCCGATAAAACCGATTTCATTTCCAATCCGCATTTCGCTGATGGAAAGCTCCATGGGGAAAATCGTCCTGTCCTTTCTTTCGCCCATGATTTCCCGGGTGGTACCGATGATCTTTTTAATTCCGGTGGTCAGATAATTTTGAATATACGCGTCATGCAGGTCTTTATGCTCGTCCGTAACGATATATTTCAGGTTCGTTCCGATCACTTCATCGGCCCTATATCCGAAAATTCGTTCCGCCGCCGGGTTGAACGTCTGAACAATTCCCCGGCTGTCGATGGTGATGATGGCATCGAGAACATTCTCGACAATGGAGCGAATCCGCTGCTCACTTCGAACCAGGTCTTCCTCGACGGCTTTCCGTCGTCGGTCGTTCTTGTAAG
>CAYQKZ010000046.1:0-14325 GCA_964418135.1 uncultured Desulfobacterales bacterium | reverse complement strand
TGGAACCATCTACGCTCCCAAAGCCGGGTCAATAAACTCCAGGGACGAATCATCGGCGGACTCAATATCGGGGGATCGATCGAGCCCATTTACAGTGCCGTCAGCATCATCGAACTGGCTGCCGACAAAGGTGCACAGACAATTTTCATGCCGGTCTCTGCCTGTAAAAAACCCTTCCTTATCGCGTTATCAAGGTGTTCGTCATCTGCCTCAAGCCAGACTGCCGCGATTTCCCTCAGCGTAGTCAATTCATCGTTTTCGATATTCTCGCGTTCGTTTTTTGCAAAACCGTACAAGAACACCACCCGATCACCGGAGCGATAGGCGATCAGCAACCGACTACCAAGGCGCAGCCGGGGTTCCCCCCATTAATGGAACATAATATCCCATTCTCCCATCCAGTCACAGACGTCAAAACGATCGCCTCCGATAAATGCTTGTAGTTTTTTATTTAGACTGATATCAAAGTTCGGATAAATTCTTTAAAAATGCTGAAAAATATTTCAGTAACGATTACAATGTATAGGCAGCCTTTTCCTTACGCCCCCAGCACCCTTATGGGAGTGGCTGGGAAAGGATTGCAAAAGGCTTATTTCCGATTGCAAAAAATTTACTGAAACCAATTGATCCATTTCCACTTTTCAACAGGATATCATCATGAAAGGCTATGTTCAGGTTTATACAGGAGACGGAAAAGGAAAAACAACGGCCGTGCTGGGGCTTTCCATTCGAGCTGCAGGTGCCGGCAAGAAAGTGTTCATCGCTCAGTTCATCAAGATGGGCGACTATAGCGAAATCAAGGCACTGCAGCGTTTTTCGGATGTGATTACAGTTGAACAGTACGGCAAAGGTCGGTTCATCAAAGGAAAACCGTCATCAGAAGATATCGATGCAGCCAACAAAGGACTCGAAAGAATTCATGCCGTTCTGATCGGAGCGCAGTATGATGTGGTCATTCTGGACGAAGCCAATGTGGCTGTCATGTGCGGGCTTTTTTCAGTTGACGATATCCTCCGGCTGATAGCTGTCAAGCCCGAAAATGTGGAACTCGTTTTCACCGGACGGGGAGCCGATCCCCGCGTGGTCGATAAAGCGGATCTGGTTACGGAGATGAAGTGTATCAAACACTATTATGACAATGGCGTTCATGCCAGAGTCGGCATCGAAAAATAATTCGGCACGATGAAACTGATTGCGGACAATCTGAGGATCACTCAAAAAGCCATTGAATCAGCGGTGAGGGAAAAAGATTTTATCCCCCTGCAAACACTTGTGAAACAATGCGAAACCGCGGGTGCTGACGGGATCGATATCAATTCCGGCCCCCTTTATCATGATCCAGAAGCCCGGATGATCTTCATGGTAGAGGCCGTTCAACAGGTCACCCGCCTTCCCCTGATCCTGGATACATCCAATCCAAAGGCGCTGAAAGCCGGTCTGCTTGCCTCCAAAAATGCAGCGACCATCAATGGTGTCTCTCTAGAGCCTTCCAAACTCGAACACATTCTACCACTGGCCTCAGCACACCAGGCCGATATTATCTGCTACCTGCTTTATCCGAACGGCCATATTCCTCCGGACAGCGCAGAACGGCTGAATATGGCGATCTCCCTTTTTCAGAAATGCCTAAACGCCGGAATCGAACCGGATTGCATAATTATCGATCCGGTTATCGTACCTCTCTCCTGGCAGGATGGATTGGTCCAGGCCAGAGAGGTACTGACCGTCATCAAAACCCTTCCGGAACTTCTTGGATTTCCTGTGCGGACCATTGCCGGCCTGTCCAATCTGACGGCCGGCGCAGGAGATCCCGACAAAAAGCAACTTGCCGCACAGACATATCTATCCATGCTGGCTTCCGCCGGACTGAGCATGGTCCTGATGAATGTTCTCAACCCTGAAACCATGCGCACATCTCGCACTTGCCGCATGTTTTCTCACGAGACGATATTCACCTGGGAGATGATCGGCTAACCGTTCACGATGGCTTCGGAGGGGTCAATGCCGCCAGCGCGGCTTCAAACTTGGAGTTGACGGCAACCGTCATCCGAGCCGCCTCAACGAGCAAATCCGCTGCTGCATCCAGATGGTTCTCCCTGGCTTTTTCCGCCCAGCCCCGGTATGTTCCGGCATGATCATCATTGTGTCGGATCCAGTGATCCAACAGCTTGACCATCTTTTCTTCAAAAGACATCTCTGTTTGAACGTCATGGTGATGATGATGGCCGTGATCATGTTCGTGGTCATGACAATGGTCGTGGTCATGGTCGTGTTTATGACTGTGATCGTGATGATGGGACATAATGCCTCCTTCCGGTCTTTATGATGCGGCTGTTCGACCGCATCTGTTATTAGGATCGATTTTCTTTCGATAATCAGACAAGTAAATCCATGATACCGATAATTCCGGTTTTTTCGGCTCCAGTCATTGTTATACCATCCATTGTTGAATCAACCCGTAACTGATCATCCCTGCAATGACCGTCCAGCCAAGAGAGCGGGAAATAACGGCAATGATGAAAGTTGGAACCGCTGCAATACATTCCGGTCTCTGCCAGTCGATATATCGGGGCTGACTGGTGACGATCAGCTCCGGCAGCAGGAGTGCGCCCAGAATCGCTGCTGGAACCAGATCCAGCCATTGAACGAACCATTTGGGCAGGCTCCGCCTGCTCAGAAAAAACAGCGGAAACCAGCGGGGGATGTATGTTACCAGTCCCATTCCCAGAATGATCAAACCGAATTCACCAGAAGTCATTTTACCTGCATTCAATACCTTGAAAACAATATGAATATGAACGATCGACAATATCCATGTGAATATTTTTTAATGAATCATGGTAGATTGTTTTTTTTGAGTTGCCTGACAGGCAGCATCGCACAGACAATACTTTTTCGGATATTTTCAGCTTTTATCGATCCGGATTCGGACCCACAAACCGACAGTGGCAGCCGCAACCGAAGCAATCACCACATAGAGATTCCCTGGAATGATCAACGAAAGAGCCACTGCAACACATCCGGCAAGGACGGCTGTGATAACATAAATCAAGCCTTTGATCTGAAATATCAGCAGGCAGATAAACATGGCGATCAGAGCATAATCAACCCCGAAGGCATGCGGGGGAATAAACCGGCCCCCATACCCACCGGCCATCGTACTCAAAATCCATACCAGATTGGCAATCTGATTGACAGTCAATGCTTCGGAAATCGTCCACTTCCCGTTTTTGAAACGGAGCTGATTAACCGCAAAACTTTCATCGGTGATACCGTATGCAAAAATGGCCAGCAGGGTCCTGCTTGCATTGCGGCAATAAATGGAAAGCGATGAACTCATCAGCAGATGCCGTAAGTTCACCACAAACGTGGTCATAATGATGGCCAACGGCGCCGACCCGGCGGAAATCATGGAAACCGCAATAAATTGAGAACTTCCCGCAAACACGAAAATAGACATCAATCCGATTTCAAGAGGACTCAGCCCTGCCTTCTGCGCCAGAAGGCCCAGCGCCAGCCCAATCGGGATATAACCGATGCATATCGGCCATGCCGCCAGAAGGCCATGACGAACGGTTGATTTTAAATCTAAATCTGAAAAGGATAATGAAGACGTCATGAAGCAATTTCCAAAAATAGAATTCCGATGTCGGAATTTGGCAATCGGACGGACAAATTTACGGCCATTCACAACAAACCATTTGATCATTCCTTATAACTCAGCTCATGACGGCATACAAGCCAGAATATCCATGTCTTTCACCCGGTTTTTTCCGAAAGCAAAAAATTGACTTTTCATCGAGCAATCAGTAATGATAAACAACGATAATCAGACATCGCTCATCATTTCGACCAGAATCGTTGTTAGGTAAAATATAGAACAATCAGGGAGAAAATATCATGAAAAAATGGAAATGTTCGGTTTGCGGTTATGTACACACAGGAGATGAACCCCCGGAAAAATGCCCTGTTTGCGGGGCAGATCGCAGTAAATTTGTTGAAATTGTCGAAGAAGCCCCTCAGCAGCCTGAACCTGTCGAGGAAAAACCGGTCTTAACTGCCGTACAAGAGTCCGCGTCCGTTCACGATGTCGGTGATGACCGTCCTGGAAAAAAACGTATCGAGGCATTTCAAGCCGCATTCATGAAATATTACACGGTCGTTACGGAGTTGATGGTCAAATATCATGCCCATCCCATCACGGTTCATATTCCTAACGGTGTGTTGCCGGTGGCAGTACTCTTTCTGGTGCTTTCCATGCTGTTTCATGTGCCGGCGCTGGAGACCGCGGCTTTCTACAACATGATTTTCGTGGTGCTGGTCATGCCCAAAGTGCTGTTTACCGGCTATAACGACTGGAAACATCGCCTTTCCGGCAATTTATCCAATCCGATCATCACCAAGATGGTCTGTGGCGCCATCGTTTTTTTGATGGGGCTGTTTCTGGTCATCTGGCGGTGGACGGATCCGAATGTCGCTCTGGATTCTTCGCCTTCCCGAATGATGTATATGATTCTGCACCTGGTCATGCTGAGTGCGGCGATCGTGGCCGGATATTTCGGCGGTAAGCTCATCCGGTTTCCGGGAGACTGACCGATACATGAAATACATCGAACTCGATGCCCCGCAATCCCTGCCCGATGGAGCCATCGGTGACGACGCGCTGTTTTCTTTCGACTGCCATCCGGGGGTTTCCTGTTTCAACCGGTGCTGCCATAACCTCAACCTGTTTCTGTATCCGTATGATGTGATCCGGTTGAAGCAGCACCTCGGACTGTCTGCGGATGCGTTTCTGGAAAAGCATGTGGATGTGGTGCTGCGGGACGGCTGCTTTTTTCCGGAAGTCTTGCTGTCCATGTCGGAAACTGTGGAAAAACCCTGTCCGTTTCTGACGGGTTCGGGCTGCTCGGTCTATCCGCATCGCCCGGAAGCCTGCCGCATGTTTCCGATTGAACAGGGCATCGTATATGACGCCCCCACCCGCCAACACCGGAAAATCCATTTTTTCAAGCCGCCTGAATTCTGCCGGGGGACAGCCGGCCTGAAACAATGGACGGCATCCGCCTGGATCACAGATCAGGGTGCGGAAGATTACAATGATATGACCCGGCGCTGGTCCGAGCTGGTACGTCTGTTTCGAGACGATCCCTGGGCCGGGGAAGGGCCGGATGGAAAGCGGGGAAAAATGGCGTTCATGGCGGCATACAACATGGATGCATTCCGGGAGTTCGTTTTCAACAGCAGTTTTCTGAAGCGGTTCCGGATTGCCGCCACGCTCCGGGATAAAGCCCGAACCGATGATGTCGAACTCCTGAAAATCGGACTGGCCTGGATTGCGCTGTTTGTCTGGGGAAAGCCATCGCCGCTCCTGAAACCCCGAAAAGGTTGATTACAGCACCCCTTCCGGCATGGGCGCCACGGCTTCCCCACCCAGAACATAGCCACCGTCCAGCCGGAGTACACTTCCGGTCATAAACGGTGCATCCCGAATCACAAACAGAACAGCCTGAACGACATCTTCAATTTTTCCCATGCGTCCGACCAGCGTATGGTCCACGATCGCCTGTTTCTGAGAATCGGTCAGCAGTCCCCAGCCTCGGGTGTGATCGCCGTGACGGGTTTCGATCATTCCCAGCATGATTTCGTTGACCCGCACCCGGGGGGCGCCGATCCGTGCCCAGGTTTCCGTCAGCAGCGACACCCCACGGTTGGCCGCCGCATATCCTTCGTTGAACACATATGCGGCCGGACCGGATCGTCCGACCATTCCGGCAATCGACGAGAGGTTGATCACCACACTGTTTTTACCGGATTTCAAATACGGCAGAGCTGCATTGAACACCCACATTTTGGCGCGCAGGGTGGTGGCCGTTTCCAAATCCCATTGCGCCTGGGTGTATGGGCCGTGAACCACCGGCCAGCCGCCCCGCTCGATATTGTTGATCAGAATATCCAATCGACCGAACCGGTCGATGATCTGCCCGATCAGTCCATCGATCCGTCCGGTGTCCAGCATGTCGGTTCGGGTAATCAGCACATCCGAACCAAAAGGGGTCAGATCGGCTTTCAACTCGTCCAGACTGTCTTCCCAGTCAAAATAATTGAAGACAACTTTGGCCTTCCGGCGAGCCAATTCCAGCCCGATCGCTTTTCCAATGCCTTTGACAGCACCCAGCACCAGCGCGACATGACCTTCAATCTCCATTCAGAGCCTCCAGTTCTTCCCATCGCAGATAAACGGTTTCGATTTCCCGCTCCAGCTCTACCAGCCGGGCTTTGGCGTCGGCGATGACATCACCCGGCTGCTGGTAAAAGCAAGGATCGGACATGGCCTCATACAACTGCGTTTGCTCGGATTCGAGTACTTCGATCTGCTGTGGCAGAGATTCCAATTCCCGCTGCTGTTTGAAGGTAATCGTTCGGCGGGGATCGCGGGCAGGCTTTGCTTTGACGGATGCGGTTTTTTCCGTCTTGGCCGGCGGCTCCGGAATCGTTCGCTGGCGTAGCCAGTCGTCATATCCGCCGACATACTCTCCGATGCGACCATGGCCTTCCAGAACGAGGGTACTGGTGACGATATTGTTCAGAAAAGCCCGATCATGACTGACTAACAGTAGGGTCCCCGGATAGTCGAAAAGTAAATCTTCCAGAAGTTCGAGGGTGTCGATATCCAGATCGTTGGTCGGTTCATCCATGATCAAAACATTGGATGGTCTGGTAAAGAGTTTGGCCAGCAGCAGGCGGTTTCGCTCTCCGCCGGACAGGATGCGCACCGGTGACCGGCTGCGTTCCGGGGAAAAGAGAAAATCCTGTAAATATCCGATGATATGGCGGGATCGGCCGTTGAACTGGATCGTATCGTTGCCTTCGCCGACATTTTCGGCAACGGTTTTGTTTTCATCGAGCTGAGCCCGGAGCTGGTCGAAATAGATCGTTTCCAGCCGAACCCCATGCCGCACCGCACCTTTTTGCGGTATCAGTTCGCCAATAAGCAGGCGGAGCAGCGTGGTTTTTCCAGATCCGTTCGGGCCGACGATTCCCACCTTGTCCCCGCGCTGGATGACCGTGGAAAAATCCCGGATCAGTGGGGAGTCGGCATCATAACCGCACCAGACGCTGTCAACATCCACCACGAGTTTCCCGGAACGCCCGGCTTCCTGGGCACGCAGCCGGACCGATCCTATACGGTCCCGGCGATTGCGCCGTTCTTCCCGCATCTTTTCGAGAATGCGGACCCGCCCTTCATTCCGGGTGCGCCTGGCCTTGATTCCCTGCCGAATCCATGCTTCTTCACGTGCCAGTTTCTTGTCGAACTCGGTCCAGTGACCGGTTTCGGCATCCAGTTCGGCCTGCTTTCGATCCAAAAACGATGAATAGCCGCAGTACCAGCTTGTCAGGTGGCCGCGATCCAGTTCAAGGATGCGGGTGGCCAGGCTTTCAAGAAACATCCGGTCATGGGTGACAAACAGCAGGGTGCCGCCGTACCGCAGCAGAAAATCCTCGATCCAGCCGATGGCATCGATATCGAGGTGGTTGGTGGGCTCGTCCAGGAGAAGAATATCCGGATCACATACCAGGGCTTTGGCAAGCATCACCCGGCGCTTGCGTCCGGCGGAAAGCGATTCGAATCGGGCCAGCGGATCGAGATTCATGCGGGAGAGAATTTTTTCCACCGGGTGCAGCCTGCCGGCATCTTCCGAAACAGACAACGCGGAAACCGCTCCGATCGAGCTGGAAACAATATCAATTGTAGTGCCGGTCAGCGCCTGCGGCACTTCCTGGGAGAGCATGGCAATCCGCATCCCCTGGTGTTTCATGATGTCGCCATCATCGGCAACAATGTCCCCTAGGATCAGCCGCAGCAGGGTCGATTTGCCGGCCCCGTTTCTGCCCAGAAGGCAGACCCGTTCACCGCGCTCGATCTGAAAGCTGACATGATCCAGCAGCGGATGGCCGCCGAATCCCACCGTTATATCCCGCAAACCGATCAGCGCCATGCGTATGCCTCTTGACGGGGTAATTGAATGATTTTCCAATACATATTTTTCGTCTTCATGGACTGACTTCTTGAATGGCCTGTCCCCGGGAAGTGAAGGATATCCCCATCATTCAGGAATCCCGTGATGCACTCCCAACAGGCGCAAACAGTTCCTGCCGAAGTCTGTCCGTGCAATCCTGAATTTCGGTTGTGGGGATTCTCAGCCTTTCAAGGGCTTTGCGCGTCATCTCGATACCGACCTCAAATTCCGGCAGCACCACTTCAAGGACATTCAGTTCCCTGAAAACTTCGATGAACTCCATGCCGGAGGCGAGTGCCACGATATCGATCCGGTTGTTGAATGCCTTGGCATGAACGGCAATGGCACGGGCCACCACAATTCCCGGTGTCGTAATCAGAAGCATGGACGCGGATTCGATTCCAGCAGCTTCCAGAACGATTTCATGCGTTGCATCGCCGTAAATCACCGGCATGCCGGCCATCCTGGCCAGTTCGATCCGGTCCTGATTCAGTTCGACAATCACGTACGGCAGCCCCTGGCATGTCAGCACCTGAGCGATCTGATATCCAACCTGCCCGCCGCCGGCAATGACCACATGGTTGTGGAGACCGGTTTTGGGGATATTGATGGTTTGAAGCGGTTCATGCCGGAACCACCGTTTTTTCAGCGAATAGAGCCGGGAGGTCTGGCCTGAAACAAGCGGCGTCAATATCATGGTCATCACGGCCGAGGATAGCACCAGAGAATAGAAATCGTTTCCGATCGAATGGGTCGATACGCCGATCCGTGCCAGCACGAAGGAAAATTCACCGATCTGGAACAGGCCGAGTCCCACGGCCAGCGGGATGACATTGCCATATTTGAATGCCCGCGCCAGCGCCGCAAAGATGCATCCCTTGCCGATGCTGACCGCCGCAACGAGCAGCAGCACCCGTCCGATATTGTTCAACAGAAAGATCGGATCCAGCAGCATGCCCACGGAAGCGAAAAACAACAGCCCGAAAAGATCCCGAACAGGGATGATATCGCTGAGTGCCTGATGGCCATAGTCCGATTCGCTCAGCACCATTCCTGCAACAAATGCGCCGAAGGCAAAGGACAGCCCGACCAGATACGTCACATAGCCGATACCGAGTCCGATGGCTGTAATGGCGATCAGAAACAGCTCCCGGGAACCGATTTCGGCAATATGTTTCATCAGCGGAGGAAGCAGCCGGGTGCCCAGAAGAATCATCCCGGCAAGAAAAATCGCTGCCTTCACCGCTGCAGCTCCAAGTGTTGGCAGCCCGACCGACGGGTTGTTCAACTGCGGCAGAATGATCATCAACGGCACCACCGCCAGATCCTGGACGATGAGCATGCCGATCATCACCTTGCTGGACAGGGTTCCGAGCCAGCCCTGGCTCATCAATGTTTTCAGGATCACCATGGTACTCGACAGCGAGGCCAAAGCACCGAGCCAGAGAGACGGCTTCCAGTCCCATCCCAGAAAATGCCCGATGCAATATCCCATGCCGATCGTTAAAATCATTTGAATCGGGGTTCCGATCAAGGCGATTTTCTTGACAGGTTTCAAGTCCCTGAAAGAAAACTCCAGACCCAGTGCAAACAGCAGCAGGGCAACCCCGATCTCAGACAGCAGCTCGATATCGTGGCTGCTGGAAACCGTCAGCCCTCCGGTATGAGGACCCAGAATGACGCCGGTCAGAATGTATCCGAGAATCAGGGGCTGCCTGAGCTTCTGCATCAAGAGGCCGCAGAAAAACGCCACCATCACCAACAGAATGATATCCGTTGCGATACCCATCGGGTTTTCCCTATGAAAGAATGTTCGCGGTCAACGAGGAGGCACCGATGCGAACAGGAACTGCGGCAGCCAGCTCAGGCCGAATTGCAGCAGGGCTTCGTCATTTTCCTGAATCGTCCGCCAGGCTTCGGCATCCAGATTCAGTTCTTCAGACGAAACGTTTTCTGTCAGATAGGCGCGGAAAGAATCCAGATCATAACAGGCCAGGGTGAACATCCGGCGGGAATCGGCATCCAACGGACCCGGAAGCAGCCGGTTTTTCAGGCTGATGATATCTATCATCCGGTCGTTCATGGCATCATAGGGTGAAATCCCCTGGGAAGCGATCCATTTCCGGACGGTCTGCGTGCAGCTCGGGTGATGTCCCTGACAGTGCGGTTCGACCAGCAGCGCGTAATGAACCGAGATCCGGCCGGTTTCACGGGATCGGGAAAGCATTCTGGCCAACGGATAGGTTCGGCAGGAAGACGGCCGGTTGTCATACACCCGGCACCCTTCCGGAGAGACGAACGGGCAGGTGAACCCGTCTGCGGGATCGGTTTTCAGGCATACCACCGGAAGCCCGGTTTCCGGGCCGATATGCTGTGTCGTATATTTTTTCAGAAACTCGCCGGAAGACATCCCGAAGTGGCGTTTCAGCCGCAAGATGTCATAAGGGGTTAAAAACTGGTTCACATCCTTGCAGCATTCATTGAAACAGGGAACACCGGGGGTGCAGGAGAATGTGAACGGTTCGTCCAAAGATAAGGGGATCAGGTTCTGTTCCATAATTCGAATCGATATATATATTTTAAGTGTTAAGTGTATAAGTGTTAAGTGTTGAGAGAAAACAGTCATGTCATATACTTTGAACGGCTAACATTTATGCATCTTCGATTTCCCTCTCCCTGTGGGGTCAGGGTGGGGGTTGAAAAAAACCAAATATCAGTCGGCTTTTCGGATCAAATCATGCACGGCATACCGGCCGCTCAGCAGGATTCGGACATGGGTTCCGGTTCTGGCGAAATCAATGACGGCACCGTCCGGATCGAAGAGTTCCCGGACAGTGTCGGGCCGGGCGGGGCCGTTTCGGGTCATGATTTCTACGGCATCCCCTTTCTGAATCTTGTTCCGGATATGGCAGACGGCGCTGCCGTCTGCCGATATTTCGATGATTTCCGCCAGAAAAACGTGTTCATGAAACGATTTGTAATCATCGAAGTTGGGAGACGTCTGGGCCGGGTCTCCGAAATAAAAACCCGTGCAGTATCCTCTGTGGCTCAATCGCATCAGCGATTTCATCCATCCTGGATCGATACGGAAATCACCCGGAGCTGCATACCAGGCATCGATGGCTTCCCGGTAAACCTTGACAACGGTGGCCAGGTAATTGATCCCTTTCATCCGTCCTTCGATTTTCAGCGCATGAATGCCCGCCCGGATCAGTTCCGGAAGATGTTCGATCATGCACAGATCCTGGGAGTTGAATATGTAAGTCCCCCGCGTGTCTTCGAGAACCGGCATGAAGAGGCCGGGCCGCATTTCTTCGACAACTGCATACTGCCACCGGCAGGGATGGCTGCACATCCCCCGGTTGCTGTCCCGCCGGGTCATGAAACTGCTGAGCAGGCAGCGCCCGGAATAGGAAATGCACATAGCACCATGGACAAAGCACTCGACTTCGAGACCGGTGTGTCGGACGATTTCGGCAATTTCGGTCAGTGTGATTTCTCTGGCTGTATTGATTCGGACAGCCCCCATCTCTTTCCAGAATTCGGCACCGGCAACATGGGTGACATTGGCCTGGGTGCTGATGTGAATCGGGATGTCGGGAATGATGCGGCGTGCCATCCGGAATATCCCCGGATCCGCCAAGATGACGGCATCCGGCCCCATCTGTCCGATATGATCGAGAAAATCGGAAATGGCCTTCTGTTCATGATTTCTCGGATAGATGTTGCAGGCCACATAGACTTTTTTCCCGTAATCATGGACAAGCCGAATCGCTGCTTCGAGTTCGGGGAGGGTGAAGTTGCCGGAAAAATTCCGCAGGCTGAACTCCTTGCCGGCCAGATAAACTGCGTCGGCCCCGTAATGCAGAGCGATTTTCAGCTTTTCGAAATTTCCCGCCGGTGCCAGCAGTTCGATGCGATCCGATTCATTGGCTTTCATCATCCGCTATGCCAGCATCTGCAACAGCGTTTTTTCAAGACTTTCCCGCCAGGGTTTCGGAGAAATGCCGAACGTCTTTTCGATCTTGCTGCAGTCGAGGGCGGAATAGGCCGGTCGTTTGGCCGGTGTCGGATATTGATCGGTCGAAATGGGATCCACCCGGCTGGTTTTCAAGGGAATGTAGGATTTGGCGATATCCAGAACCGCCTGTGCGAAACCATGCCAGGAAGTTATCCCGTCTCCGCAGTAGTGATAGGTTCCCCAGGCAACTTCCCCTTTGGTACGGATGGCTTCGGCCATGATCAATATGGCATCCGCCAGATCCGCGGCACAGGTCGGGCATCCCATCTGGTCCGAAACCACCCGGACGGTGTCTCTTTCGGTTCCGAGTCGAAGGATGGTTCGGACGAAGTTCTGCCCCTGAAGTGCATACAGCCAGGCGGTTCGGACAATGATATGCTGCCGGTGAATTCTTTCCACAACAGCATCTCCGACGGCTTTGCTCTTGCCATAGACACTCCTCGGCGAAGTCGGGTCGGTCTCTGTATACGGGGATTGTTTGCTGCCGTCGAATACAAAGTCGGTTGAAACATGAATCAGCGGAATCCCGTTTTCAGCGCAGACATGGGCCAGAACGGCCGGCCCCACACAGTTGACGTGATACGCCGGCATCTCCTGGGATTCAGCCTTATCCACCTGGGTGTATGCCGCACAATTGATGACCAGGGATGCGCCCCCGTTCAGGATGGATGCCCGAATCTGATCGGGTCTGGTGATATCCACTTCCGGCAGATCCACGGGAATGGGTGAAAATCCTCTTGCCGGACTCCGATGCGTCAATTCCGTACCGAGCTGTCCGTTGGCGCCGGTGATTAGAATATTCATGGCATGACCTCCACGCGGGGCAACCGATGCGGTTGAATCTCCGACAGACAGGGAAGCCGGTTGTCTTTCTCGGAAATGATGGGATTTGTTACGGGCCATTCGATACCGATGGCCGGATCGGACCACAGGATACCGCCTTCATCTCCCGGTGCATACAAGTCTGAACATTTATACAGAAACAAAGCGGTTTCGCTGAGTACACAGAAACCATGGGCGAATCCTTCGGGGATAAAGAGCTGGCGTTTGGTTTCACTGGAAAGGTGAACCCCTGTCCACTTGCCGAACGTGGGGGAATTTTTTCGAATATCCACGGCCACATCGTAGATTTCGCCGGAAACGACCTGAACCAGTTTGGCCTGGGGCTGGTCGATCTGATAATGAAGCCCGCGCAAGGTGCCTTTTACGGAAGAAGAAAGATTGTCCTGAACGAATGCCTGTGAAATTCCGGAGTTCCGGTACCGTTCCTGGTGGTAGGTTTCCATAAAAAAACCACGTTTGTCTGCAAACACATCGGGTTCGATAATCAGCACTTCTTTTAAAGATGTTGGAATGATTTTCATGAACGTTCCTTCTCAGTAATAAATCAATTGGACGAATTGATGATCTGTTTATCATATTCATCGTTCTGCAAACAAGTTGATTATGACCCAAAAGGGAAAGCCGAACGACAGATGCCATTCAGGGATATGGACTTTCAGAAAATTCATATCAGCCACAAAAATGAGAGTCAACAAGTATAGGCAATTGCAGTGTTTAGAGAATGAATAAAATCTTATGAAATAGACGATTGCATATGTGTCGTTTACATTTTATAATTATAGCCCCTATGGATTTGAATAATGACGTGAATACCTACTGCTTACAAGGAGGCATCGAATGGAAAAACAGGATATCATCAATATTGCTGAAGGGTTAAGACTCATTGAAATGGGCGTTGAAAAAATTCAAGGTGTGATGCGGGAAAAGAAAATCAAGTCGCTTAAGGATATTGCTGCTGAACTCATTCCTTTTTTCAAGGAAGACGATCACGAGTTAACGGATACAGTTATCAATCGGCTGGAAAAATAGACAATAGGTTTTTCAATGTTGACGTCCCAAGAGATCAAGGACATCATTTTAAAAGAGCTTGCGGCAATCCTGGATGAAGATTCTGGCATCTATGTCGCCGAATACCTGACCGAACTGCCGCCCCGGGAGCTGCTGCGGGAAAAACTCCATGCCGCGCGGTTGTGGTATATCACGGCAAGGTGAGATGGCGGTACGGCACAGCATTTTCAGAGCTGTTTCAACCACCGTCCGAAGCTTTTCGGCCGTACATTCCCACATTCGAACATATTCTGCACGATATTTCCCATGTGGATGAAGGGTCTTTCAAGGCATCCGTCGAGATTCAGATATTTTTGATGCTGCTGAAATACATTTTTCTGCTTAACCGCAGCCAATCTCGACCGGGAGAAAATCAAAGAAGCGGTCAGAGATGTG
>CAYQKZ010000045.1:0-14333 GCA_964418135.1 uncultured Desulfobacterales bacterium | reverse complement strand
CCCGGCGCTGATTCAACAGCCCCATTGCCGCGCCCTGAAATTCGGTCGGTGTTTCAACCACCACTTTCATGATCGGTTCGTGGATGACGGATTTGGCCTTGCCGTACCCTTCCAGAAATGCGCCTCTGGCTGCCGCCTGAAACGCCATGTCGGAGGAGTCTACGGAATGGGACGCCCCGTCGTTGATGACGACTTTAACACCGGTAACCGGATAGCCCAGTTTGGGGCCTTTGGGCATGCAGAGACGGAACCCTTTTTCACAGGCCGGAATGAATTGCGTCGGAATGGAGCCGCCGGTCACCTCATTGGCAAATTCGAAGGGTTCTTCGGTCGGTTCCATATAACCGGCCACCCGCCCGTATTGGCCCGAGCCGCCTGTTTGCTTTTTGTGCGTGTAGTTGAACTCCGCACGACGGGTGATGGTTTCCCGGTATGCCACCTGCGGCATGCCCGTGGTGACTTCGGCTGCGTATTCCCGTTTCATGCGCTCGACGTAAACCTCGAGGTGAAGCTCTCCCATGCCTTCAATTACCGTTTCATTGGTTTCATCGTTGTAGTGGGATTTGAATGTGGGGTCTTCCTTGGTAAACCGGTTTAATGCCTTGGACATGTTGATCTGCGCTTTGTTGTCTTTGGGCACAATGGCCAGGGAGATGACCGGGGCCGGTACGAACATGGAAGTAAGCGTCAGGCTGAGACCCGGAGCGACAAACGTGTCTCCGGATGCACAGTCGATGCCGAACAATGCACCGATATGACCGGCGGGGATGGCGTCAATGTCTTCCATTTGGTCCGCGTGCATCCGAACGACCCGTCCGACCTTCACCTTACGGCCGTTTCGGACATTGACGATGGTGGACCCTTTGGCAATCACGCCCTGATACACCCGGATATAGGTCAACTGGCCGTACTGCCCGTCTTCCAGCTTGAAAGCAAAGGCGACAACCGGCTTATCCGTATCGGTTGTCAGGGGAACTACGGTTTCGTTGTTGTCCATATCCAGGGCTTCATTATCGACGTCTGACGGGCAAGGCAGAAGCTGGGTGACACCGTCCAGTAAAGGTTGAATTCCTTTGTTCCGATAGGCCGATCCCATGAAAACGGGGGTGATTATTCGCTCCAGAGTGGCTGTGCGGAGAGCTGTCAAGATCATCTCCGGCGGAATATCCCGCTCTTCCAGAATTGCTTCGGTCAATTCATCCGAAACCACGGAAACGGCATCCAGAAGCTGTTCACGCAAGGTTTCAGCCTCGCTGAGCAGGCTGGCCGGTATCTCATCGGTCCGGATGATCTCTCCGTTATCACCGTCAAAATAAAGGGCTTTCATGGCGATCAGATCCACTATTCCCTTCAGATCGGATTCAAGCCCGATGGGCATTTGAACGGCAACGGGATGATGCCCGAGTTTTTCCCGGAGCTGCTGAATCACACGGGCGGGATTTGCGCCGCTGCGGTCGCATTTGTTGATGAAGGCAGCACAGGGAACCTTGTATCGCTTCATCTGCTGATCCACTGTGATGGACTGGGACTGAACGCCGCCGACCGCGCATAGCACCAGAATAGCGCCGTCCAGAACACGAAGTGAACGTTCCACCTCTATGGTGAAATCTACATGCCCCGGTGTGTCGATAATGTTGATCTGATGATTTCGCCATTCGCAGAACGTTGCGGCGGAAGCGATGGTGATGCCGCGTTCTCTTTCCAGTTCCATTGAATCCATGGTAGCACCGACGCCGTCTTTCCCTTTGACATCATGGATGGCATGGATGCGTTTGGTGTAGTAAAGGATTCTTTCGGTCAGGGTGGTTTTCCGGAATCGATGTGGGCACTGATGCCGATATTCCTGACTTTTTGGATATTTCTTTCCATTGATTATTCCTTAAAATAGAAACTGAATATGAAAAAAAAACCCTCATTTGGAAAAGGCATCCAGATGAAGGTTTGAATACTTTTATTTTTAACCCTATAAGAATAGATTTTTTTATATTTTGTGTCAATATAAAATTTTGCGATATTGACAGGAAAAGATCATGCATCTTCTCTTAAGGTTCACTCATCACCAATGAAAACAATGCATTTTTTTCGTGGTCAAAATATTTATCACACTAAAGAGAAACTGCAAAGAGAATCTGCTATGTTGAAAATGGAATGGTTAATGGTCCGGTCACAATTCAACCGTGATATGGTAAAGCTGATCCGCCCGCTGAAGAAGAATTACAACGGATGCTTTTCGGCGGTATTTGACGATGGCTTTGTTGAACTCTTCGACAGACCCGATCCCGATATCATCGAGCTGATGGATGATATCGCCGGGCTTGACACCGATTCGGGCCAGATAAGAGGACGGGCTGACCTCGGAGATGACCACACCGCCGGAAGAATACGGTTGACGATCCTGCCGCTTTCGAACAACCGGATTTTGAACCCGAATACCGAGCAGTTTCAAGGCCAGGTCAGGGGCCCGTTCTTCTGGAAATACCGATGATTTCAAGAAAAGACTCTGTGAGCTGCCGTTTCGCCAGATGTCGAAAACAACGGTATCCCCTGCAGAAATACCGTTGATGGCAGTCTGGTAATCCGCCGCTGAAGTCAGGGGACGAGTGGCGATGGAAACAAGAATATCTCCTGGTTGGAACCCGGCGTTCGATGCCGGGCTGGAACGTTCGACCTCCCTGACGACAACCCCTTTCCCCTTTGATTTGCTCTGTTCGGGAAGATTCATGTACTGAGACAGGCCTGCGTCCATATCTTGAACCGACAGCCCGATCCAGGGCTGAATGACTTCGCCATGACGAATCAAATCCGAGATGATTCTTCGGGCTTTACCGATCGGAATGGCAAAACCGATTCCCTGCGCCTTGGCATAAATGGCGGTATTGATGCCGACCAGCTCACCGTTGATGTTCAGCAGCGGTCCGCCGCTGTTTCCCGGATTGATGGAAGCGTCGATTTGAATGAAATCATGAAATACCCGGTCTTCGGTGCGAAAGCTGCGGTTCAGTGCGCTGATGACACCGGTGGTGACGGTATTGGAGAATCCAAAGGGGTTGCCGATGGCGATGACGGTTTCACCGATCATCAAATCGTCGCTGTTTCCCATGTCTACGGCGGGGATGGACTCCTGGGTGGTGATTCTGAGAACAGCCAGATCGGAATCCGGATCGGCTCCGACGATCTGGGCCTGATATTCCCGCTCATCTTTTAAAATGACTTTGACCTTACCGGCATTGGCAATTACGTGGGCGTTGGTTAGAACATAGCCCCGCTTGCCGTCGATGATAACACCGGAACCCAGGCTGGAGCGTTTATAATCGGGTTCCACGCTTCGGTCGAAAAAATCTTTGAAAAAATTATCGAAAAACGGATCGTGTCCATATTGCGAAAACGGATTGGCACGCTGTCGGATCTGTTGTTCCGAACTGATGTTGACCACAGCCGGACTGACCTTTCGAACAGCTCGGACAACGGGGGTTTCTCTGGAAATATCCTCGGCGGATTGCAGGGATGATGAAAAAAACAGGACGGCCATCACCACGACGGCGGAAAAATATTTGGGGGTTGTCATTTGCATGGGAATCAACTATCTTTCGATATCATTCATGGCCTTGCAGGCCGTTTCGCTACGATAAAACATATAAGCGTATCATCGGAAATCACAATATCATGACCTCTGCATGTATTCAAGATATCTTGCCGTTGGTGGAAATGCCGAGTCAGTATATCGGCTCGGAAGTCAACGCCGTCAAAAAAGACCCGAAAATTGTTGAACTGTCGATAGCGTTGGCATTTCCGGATTTATATACGATCGGCACATCGCATTTCGGGCTTCAAATTTTGTATCACCTGCTGAACCGCGAGCAAAACATCGCTGCGGAAAGGGTGTATGCGCCGGATACAGATATGGAATCCCGGCTGCGAAGTGCCCGGCTGCCTCTGAGTTCTCTGGAAACCCAAAAGCCGTTGAGGCAGTTCGATATCATAGGCTTCAGCCTGCTTTACGAACTCGATTACACCAATATTCTGACCATCCTGGATCTGGCAGGCATTCCGTTCTTTGCAAAGGACAGGGATTTATCGTTTCCATTGGTTATTGCCGGAGGCCCGTGTACTGTCAACCCCGAACCGGTGGCCGATTTTTTCGATGCAATGGTCATCGGAGACGGCGAAACCGTCATCCTTGAAATGGCCGGATGCTGGAAAGCGTGGCAGCAAAACGGCGGAAAGGATAAACATCAGCTTTTAGAATCCTGGCGGCAAATTCAAGGGGTGTACATCCCCTCTTTTTTTGAGCCGGCATACACCGTTGAAGGGTATCAGACACTTATACCTCGCTATCCAGACTATTCGCGGGTGCTTCGGTCAATCATTCCCAGTCTGGAAGACGCGCCATTTCCGGAGACTCCGGTTGTGCCTTACGGCCGGCCGGTTCACGACAGGCTGCGGCTGGAAGTGTCAAGGGGCTGTACGCGCGGATGTCGGTTCTGTCAGGCCGGTATGATATATCGGCCGGTTCGAGAGCGCTCGGTCCGCACCCTGATGCGGCAGGCGGAACACGCGCTGGCCGCAACCGGTTATGACGAGCTGTCGCTGCTGTCGCTCAGTACCAGTGACTACGGCTGTTTGCCGGAATTGATGGCTGGCCTGATTGCCGGATGCATGCCGGAACACATTGCCGTATCCTTGCCTTCATTTCGGGCCGGCACCCTGACACCGGATCTGATGACCCAGATCAAACAGATTCGGAAAACCGGATTTACCATTGCCCCCGAAGCCGGCAGTCAGCGGTTGCGGAATGTGATCAATAAAAACATCACACAGGACGACATCGTCTCGACGGTGCGCGATGCCTTTTCTCTGGGATGGCAGGTGATCAAGCTTTATTTTATGATCGGACTTCCCACGGAAACCGATGAAGACCTGGATGCGATGGTAGCCCTGGTGCAAGAACTGCGAAAGTTGAAAATTCAGAAGACACGAGGGATGAAAGGGCATAAGAATCAGATCAATGTCAGTGTCAATACGTTTATCCCCAAACCCCATACGCCGTTTCAGTGGTCGCCGCAGCTGGCGGTTGAGGAATCCCGGAGAATAATTCACCGGCTGAAAGAAAATCTGCAATATTCGGATGTCCAGTTCAAATGGCAGCACCCCCAAGTGGGTCTTCTGGAGGGATTGTGGGCAAGAGGGGACCGCAGACTGGCCGCACTGCTGGTTTGCGCCTGGCGTAACGGCTGCCGTCTGGATGGCTGGAGCGATTATTTCGATTACGCGAAATGGGAAAAATCGCTTGCTGAAACCGGCATTGACATTGATTTTTTTACAACCCGCATTCGGGATATTTCGGAACCCCTGCCCTGGGATCACATCCATACGGGGGTAACCCGGGACTTTTTGCTTTCCGAGTGGGAAAAGGCGTTGCAAGCGGAGTCCACTCCAGACTGTCGGGCCGGAGATTGTCAAGCCTGTGGCGTCTGTGATTTTCAGTCCATCGAGCCCAAGGTTTTTGCGCCATCCGAGAAACGGTGTTTCGAAACAAAAGCCGATTCAGTCGTTCCTACAACCATAAAGCCGGTACGATATCGGATTTCTTATGCCAAAACTGGACTGGCACGAGTTTTCGGGCACCTCGAGTTGGCCAACATCATGTTCCGCGCATTCCGCAGGGCGAAGATTCCGATTGAGTTTTCCGCCGGATTTCATCCCAAGCCAAAAATTTCTTTTGACGATCCCCTTCCGGTGGGTATGGAAAGCCTGCATGAAACCTGTGTGGTGACTGCCATGCCGATCATATCCGCCCGTCAGATGAAGGACAAGCTCAACCAGACTCTTCCGGAAGGCTTGACCATTACCGGATGGGAAATCGCTCCTTCAAAAAAAGAGGCGGTAGTCGACAGACGTATCCGTTATCAGATTCAGTTGAAAACGGGAATGTTTGAAAAAAGCCGGATCGACGTGTTTAAGGACAGTGACGTGTTTATCAAAAATCGCGTCAACCGAAAAGGAACGATGGATATGGTAAATTATAAAACGTATGTGGACCATATGAATCTGGAAAAAGAAGATTGTCTGATTCTGTCGATTCGTTGCGGGAATCAGCAGACCGTGAGACCGGCGGAAATCCTGGCTGCTGTTTTCAATATTTCCGACGATGCGATCAAAATGGCCCGAATCGTCAAACTGGCGCCAGCGTCTTCTGTGGATTGAAAATTGACTGGATCATGACCGGTCGATCCCGGCCCAATCGATAAACACGGCATTCATTCCAGATAGATGAATTCTGAACGAATATCCTTACCCCGAACATGAAGTTTCATAAGTGAAGGCGGTGAATTGCGGCGGGGCTGGGTTGCGCTGCCGGGGTTCAGAAACCGGACCCCATGCTGCATTTCATCGGAAGGCTGGTGGGTATGGCCGTGAACGACCGCCGTCATGCCGGCGGCACTCGGGTCGATATCCAGCCGGTTGACGTCGTGCAGGATATAGAGCAGGCATTCGCCGATTTCAACAGCCTCGATTTCATTGAGATCCGAGGCCCATTTGCCCCGGTCCATGTTTCCCTGGACGGCTACGACCGGTGCAATCCGGTTCAATTCGTTTAGAACCGCCGGGGTGTCGATGTCTCCGGCATGGATGATCAGGTCAACCCCCATCAACATCTTCAGGGCTTCAGGTGCCAGTACGCCGTGCGTATCTGAAATCACGCCTGCGGTCATCCTGTCTGAATCTTTTTTCATGTTTTTCACTGACTCCTTTCTCAGGGTGACATTTCGTTCATCAGCAGTTTCATATCCTCCCAGACTTCCCGTTTTTTATCCGGATTCCGGAGAAGATACGAAGGGTGAAATGTGGGGAGAAGCCGGATGCCGTTATAATCATGAAATTGGCCTCTCAGCATGGATATCGGCTGAGATGTCTGCAGGAGTGTTCGGGCTGCAAAAGTTCCCAGCGCACAAATGAACTCCGGCTGAATCGATGCGATCTGGCGGTTTAAAAAAGGAGAACAGGCCTGGATTTCATCGGGCTCGGGATTGCGGTTTCCCGGCGGACGACATTTGATGACATTGCAGATGTAAACCTGATCCCGTGTCAGGTTGATGGCCTGAATAATCCGGGTCAACAGTTGCCCCGCTTTGCCTACGAAAGGCAATCCCTGCTGATCTTCATCGAAACCCGGTGCTTCTCCCACAAACATGAGGGTGGCGGTTGGATTTCCCGTACCGAAAACGATGCGGGTTCGTGTTTCTGACAATTTGCACCGTCGGCAGTCTTCGATATCCATCATGATGGAATCGAGTGAATCCGTGATCTGTGGTGCAGATGACACAGTGGCTATGGACTCGATTTTTTCCCGTGGAGAAGGTGGGGTTGTCGTATCCGCCGGGGATTCAGGCAGTACCTGTTCTTTTATAAGGCCGGATGGATCGGGGCTGTCTGTCTGAGCCGAACGGAAACCGGTCGATGATGGTTTCCCCGTGTCTGATGTCCGCCTTTTATGACGGGGTGCGCGGGACCACGATTTCAATACCGACAGGCTGTGTTCCGAGCCGTCGAAGCCCCGGCATCCTTTTTCAGCCAGATTTTGCAGCGAGTAAAGGGTTTCGTCGATGATGGATTTCATCACATGTTGTCGGGTCATGTTACTTCCAGGATTGATATCGATTTGACGACAAAAAATATCGGTGCGTCAACGGTCGGGAACATACGATAAAAAGTAAGATTCCCTCCCCGTCGCCTTTCCGAAAACATTGTTGTGAAAGCCATATGGCGGCGCTGTTTATGAGATGGTTTACACTAATTGATTGAGATATTCCGCCATCCGGTCGAGAATAATGCCGGCTACCGTGTGTTTCGGCATCAGGGCCAGGGATTCACTGGCACCGTTACTGTAGAACAGCGTGACCTTGTTGGTTTCGGCACCGAAGCCGGCATCTGCTTCACCGACAAGGTTTCCGACGATGAAATCGAGATTTTTTTCAAGCAGTTTCTGCCTGGCATAGGCGTGAAGCGATTGTGTCTCAGCGGCAAATCCCACCAGTACCTGATCTTTTTTCCGTTTTCCCAGTTCTTTCAGGATATCCGTGGTTTTTTCGAGTGTGAGTGCGATGTCATCGGATCCTTTTTTGATTTTGTGATCCGATTGAATCTTCGGGCGGTAATCGGAGACGGCAGCCGTTTTGATGACGGCATCTGCCTGATCGAAAAGCGAAAACACCGCATCGGCCATCTCCTTGGCCGACGTCACCCGAATCACCCGGACGTTGTATGGATCTGGCAGCTCGGATGGTCCTGATATCAAGCTGACTGTCGCCCCGCGTTGTGCGGCGGCTTGGGCGATGGCAAATCCCATTTTTCCGGATGAGGGATTGCTGATGAATCGGACCGGATCGATATGTTCTCGGGTTGGGCCAGCGGTGATCAGAATATGTTTGCCGAAAAGGTCTTTTTCGGTCAGAGCTGTCAACAGCGCATCGAGAATTTCTGCGGGTTCCGGCAGTCTTCCGGGTCCTGTCGTGCCGCAGGCCATCAGTCCGGACCCGGGTTCGACGATCTGATATCCCCTGTTTCTGAGGGTGATGAGATTCTGTTGGACCGCATCGTTCTGATACATGTGGGTGTTCATGGAGGGACAGAGCAGCCGGTGGGATGTGACGGCCAGCATGAAGGTGCTTAACGCGTCATCCGCGATACCGCCGGCCAGTTTTCCGATGATATTGGCGGTTGCCGGTGCGATCACGACGGCATCGGTGGTCTGCGCCCATTCAATATGCTGGATGGAAGTATTGCCCCCAGCTTCGAACAGGCTATGGCACACCGGTTGACCAGACAGCGCTTCGAATGTGAGGGGGCCGACAAAACGTGCGGCATTCGCTGTCAGGATCACCCGGACCGAAGCCCCGCATTGGGTGATGCGCCGGAGCAGCTCTGCACTTTTATATGCGGCGATGCCTCCGCATACTCCTAAAACAACGGTCTTATCTGTTAACGATGTCTGCATGGCAATCGTTCCCTGCACTATTTCAATAGCCCGGCGTCGGTGTTCCCGACCGTAGGGGCGACCCATATTTCCGCATAGGTATTGAACGTTTCTTCATGAATATTGATGACCGACCAGCGGGTTTCCTTTCGAAACATCATGATGGATTTGGGGGATTTGAAAACACTGACCATTTTCCAATTGTCTTTGGCCATATTGTTTTCGAAAAAGGCGATCAAAGATTCGGTGTCCACTCTTCCTTTGATGGTGATGACCCCGGCCGTGAATCCGGATGTCGAATAAATGAAAGAGGCATCGGGAACCGTATCCATTTCGCTGGGGATGAGTACGTCTCCGAATTCACGGTAGAGGGGAGTCGCCCCCTGATCTTTCTGAATGGCAGAATCGGATGTTCCACCGCTGGTATTGGTATCGGCGGTGGCGCAGCCTGATGTGAAGGGCGCAATGGCTGCCAACAGGATTATGGTCATGAGCCGTAGATTTATCATGGGTGAACAGCCTCCTCTATGAGCGATAACATCGATGCATGAAAATGAGTCGAATGAAAATGGTAAGCCATATTTTTCATTTACAATTGTATGATGATAAAAGTCAATTCCAATTCCTATCAAAATGCCAGCGTTCATCATTCTGTAAAGAAATTCGACATGATGGTAATTCTGTTGGCTATGGAAAATTCTTTTTGACAAGATACAGGTTCTCGACTAAATAAAATCCTGTCATTATCGGTATAATCCAAATCGATATAATCCACCTTTTTTTGAAAGCTGTTTTTCTGTCTGCAGAACGTAGTACCAACATGACACAGGTTCGAAAATATCAGACGAATTCTCCCTCTTTGGACCATTTTGTATTGTGTATCAATCAGTTAACCCCCCATGTCCGCTATGGGCACAATGAAGAAAGAAAAAAATGACAAAGGGAGGTCTCATGACTGACATCACTTTGTGGGACTGGCAGACTCCGCAAAAATCCATCCCTGTCGGAACTTGGAACAGCCGATTTGAATGGGTCGAGGAACCCTATGCCGGCGACGATGGAGAATGTATTGCGTCGATCGTCCACATTGGCGACGGAGAATTCACTGTCTGTGTCAACGGCGAGATATGGGAAAATCCTTTCGAAAAAATATGGCATCTTCGATTTACGGCCGATGGCAGATTGACAGCCCTGGTTTCGGATACAGGGGAATGGACCGTGGCCGTTGACGGGGTTCCCTGGGAAAATCGTTTCGGGTATGTGTGGAGCCCGCTGTTCAGCCGGGATGGTCGGAGTATTGCGGTGTCCTTTCAGCAAGATAGACTGTATGGGATGGCTTTGAACGATGTTCCCTGGAAAAATACTTACGGGAATTTGACCGATCCCATCCTGAGTCCGGACGGCGATCACACAGCGGCATCCGTTCAGGTCGTATCGGCCGGAGAAGTCGAAATTCATAAATTTCAGCAGGGTACGATTTCAGCAGCCGCGGATGGTCTGGTCTGGGATCGTTCCTTTGTCAATGTCTGGAACAAGGCCATGAATCACAACGGTGATCTGGCCGCTGAAGTCCGGTTGACGCTTTACGATTATACGATCGCTGTCAACGGCATTCCCTGGGATAAAACGTTCGGTGCGGTATGGGAACCGATTTTTCACCCGACCTCTGGTACGGTCATAGCACCGGTCAGGGTGAAAGGAAAATGGTACCTGGCTGGGGATGGGCGATTCATATGGACCACGGGCTTCGATCAACTCTGGCATCCATTGTTCAGTCCGGATGGAAAATGTCTTGCCGCCATAGTTGCCACTGGTTTCGGAAAGTGGACCGTCGCCGTGGACGGGAGGGTATGGAATCATGTGTTCAGTGATTTTGTCACAGATCTGACATTCAGTTCCGACAGCCGAAAAACCGCTGCAGTCGTCAAAGACAACGATCGGTGGGGTATGGCCATTCAGGGAAAGGCCTGGAACAACACATTCGACATGATATGGAAACCGGTTTTCAGTCCGGACGGCGGACATGTGGCTGCCAAAGTGGAACGTAACGGCAAATATACGATCGTACTCGATGACCGACTGTGGCGCCACGACTGTGATGCAGCATGGGACCCATCTTTCAGTCCGGATGGAACCCGGCTTCTTGTCAGAACCATCGAAGAGGGTGTGTACTTTCGTCGGATCATTTCCGTCGGTGAATTCGGCTGATAAAAGGAGAAAAATCGATGCACGACATGTATCAATTCGTGAGCGGGCCCCTGGCAAGGCTGGCGGTTACGGTTTTTGTCGTCGGCAGTCTGTACCGTCTGATTCATATGTTGGTTCTCGTTCATCGGAAAGAAAAATTCATATTTTCATTCATGAGCTGGAAATACAGCCTGCGATCCATTTTTCACTGGATCATCCCCTTTGCAGCCGTCAACATGCAGAAGCATCCAATCATGACGATAGTAACCTTTACGTTTCATATATGCCTGCTGATAACACCCGTTTTTCTCCTGTCTCATGGGGTACTCTGGGATGAATACTGGAATATCCGATTGTGGTGTCTGCCGGATACCTTGTCCGATATCATGACGCTGGCCGTGATCGGCTGTTGTGTATTTTTCTGGGTACGCCGGCTGAAACTGCCGGAAGTCCGATATCTGACATCCACCTCGGATTATGGTTTGCTGAGCATAGTTGCCGCACCCTTTGTTTCCGGTTTCATCGCCTACCACCAATGGATCGATTATCCGCTTTTCATGGTAGTTCACATCCTGTCGGGCGATATCCTGCTGATGGCAATTCCGTTTACCCGGCTGAGTCACATGCTGTTTTCACCTTTTACCCGAGCCTATATGGGGTCGGAATTCGGAAACGTACGACATGCAAAAGACTGGTAATCCGGGTGGGGTCCAGTAAAGAGGAGGCTCTTCGAATATGAACGAACCGGTAAAACGAGTCGCTGAAACCATTTCGGATGAGGGGATCGATGCGGGGCTGGAAAGGCTTACCGAAGATAGCATCCAAAAGACCATTCTCCGGGTGCTGAACGTCGAAGCCGGGGCCCGTCTCAGGGTCTATGTGGAAACCTGTGTTCACTGCGGGCTGTGTTCGGAAGGCTGTCATTATTATCTGTCCCGCGACAAGGATCCCCGTTATTCTCCTGCCGGCAAGGTCAAGCAGACCCTGTGGGAAATGATCCGAAAAAAAGGCCGGGTTGACAAGGCGTTCATGAAAGAGGCGGTTGTCATTGCCGCCACCCAGTGCAATTTGTGCAAGCGATGTGCCATGTACTGTCCTTTTGGCATCGATGTGGCTTACCTGATGACCGTGGTCCGGCGCATCACCCATCTTCTGGGTTTGACGCCCCTGTATATTCAGGCCACATCTCACAGCCACTCTGTCCACATGAACCAGATGTGGATTAAAGAGGATGAATGGCCGGATACACTACAGTGGCAGGAGGATGAAGCCCGAAGCGAAATACCGGGTCTTCGCATTCCCCTGGAAAAAGAAGGGGCCGATATCATGTATTCGGTGATCGGGCCGGAGCCCAAGTTTCAGGCCCAGCTCATCTACCAGGCGGCCGTCATCATGAATGTTGCCGGTGTCAACTGGACTATGCCGGCCACACCCGGATGGGACAACAGCGATATGGCCATGTTTACCGGTGATAGCGAACTCATGGGCCGAATCAAACGACTGCATTTTGAAACAGCGGCCCGATTAAAAGTGAAAAAAATCGTGATGGGTGAATGCGGTCATGCATTCCGATCGGTTTATGATATGGGAAACCGGTGGCTCGGATGGAAAATGCCGCCGATCCCCGTATCTCATGCCATAGAATTTTATTACGACATGATCCGGGAAGGCCGGATCAAAATTGCCCGAAAATATGCGGAGCCCGTAACTTTCCATGACCCCTGCAATGTCGTCAGGGGGCGGGGACTCCATGAAAAGGCACGGTATGTGGTTCATGCCATGTGTGAGACGCTGATTGAAATGCATCCGAATCGGGAACACAATTACTGTTGCTGTGCCGGCGGTGGGGTGATCAACTGCGGGCCGCCTTATAAAATGGTGCGGATCGACGGCAACCGTATCAAGGCGGAACAGCTTTTTGCCGTCAAAACCAGGGGGGTGGGAACGCTGATCGCTCCCTGTCATAACTGTCATAGCGGTCTGGAAGACATCAACCATTATTATGGACTCGATATGAATATCAAGTTCCTCGGTGATATTTTGTATCAGGTCATGGAAAAACCGTAATGTCATGATCGGAGAAATCAGAAGATGAAAAAACAGGTACTGTTTCTGCTTGTTTCCGTACTGGTTCCCTTGTGCTTACCGGGAGTTTCCGGCGCTCAGGAAAACATGACGGCGGTGGACAACCGTGTCTTTGAAAAACCCGAACGGACCCCGGCGGTGTTTCGGCATGAATCGCACAATGAAAAAGCCAGAATAGACAACTGCAATGAATGCCATCATGTGATGAAAGATGGGAAAAAGATGGAAGATGAATCATCGGAAGATAAGCGATGTTCGGACTGCCATGGCCTTTCGGAATCCGGAGATTCCCCTTCGCTTAGAAAAGCGTTTCATCTCAATTGCCGGGGATGTCATGAGAAAACCCGCAAGGGGCCTGTAATGTGCGGGGAGTGTCATCCAGGAAGGGGCAGGTAAACGGAGAGGATACAATGGCAAAAAAAATATTGATCATCGACGATGATCCCATCATCGTCAAATACCTGGCTGCATTGTTTTCGGACAACGGATATGACACATGCACCGCATCCGACGGTGTTCAGGCCCTTGAAACAGTTCAATCGACGCGTCCGGATTTGATCACGCTGGACCTCGAGATGCCGCAGGAATGGGGGTCTCGGTTTTATCGAAAACTATCCAAGGATGAGAATCTAAAAAAAATACCCATCATTGTGATCAGCGGCCTGTCGGGCGGGCATGCGGTAAAAGACGCCGTCGCATTTATCAAGAAGCCGTTCGATCCGGATAAACTATTAGGGATTGTAAAAAAAACGATTGGATAAATGTCCGGCGGGTTATCTGAAGAAAGCCCACCATAAATAATATATCAGAAATGCCCAGGACAGAAAACAGATGACATATGAGCCCAGCGCAACAGGCCGACCGGCCACGCCTGTTTTTTTATTCAGTTTCCCCACCCGCTTGTTACACGAAAAACAAAATTGATCTTCCTCTGACAGGTGATTTTCGCAATACGGACATTTTTTTGAAGCAAACGACGACGGCGAGGCTTTGTCCTGAGGATTCGTCATGAGATGTGATCCTTCCAAAATCTGTGGATAAAAAAGGTAGTTGTCTCCCGTCGTTTTCTTTATCTAAACTTTGACCG
>CAYQKZ010000044.1:0-14354 GCA_964418135.1 uncultured Desulfobacterales bacterium | reverse complement strand
AGGCAATGGAACCGCCACGCCGACCGGAATCTGTAAAGGTATCGGAAGCTGTTTCTGAAGATACAGGTGTCATTTTGGAACAGGGTGATCCGGTCATTCAGGCAACGAAGATGCACGGACTTCAACGTAATCCGCAGACAATTCCGGATGTGGCAACAGCCAATCCGTCGGCAACAAAAAACTCGCTTGATGCAAACTCGGACATCGGGCAACAACTATCTTCAGCCAGCAAGTACATGGATGCAACCGTCCGTGAAGAAATGCCGGCAGAACAGCAGGATGATCTTGAAAGATCGCAATCCGCGAAATCAAGAGCTGCTTCGTTTCATGCGACGAAAGATTCCGTCGAAACGGATGGGATGCCCATCATTTCTGCAGGAACTTCGAATACCGGTGATAATGATACTTCACGTATGTTTATGGATGCAGATAATTCGGATAAATTTACAGGCTCTGAAAAAGATGGCCCCATTGAACCATCGGATCCGAAATTTGAAGACTTTGCCGTAAACTTCGCCAAAGAAGGGCAGATGGATAAGACGTCCAGAGTGAGTCTGTCTTCAAATGAATCCCAGCCGGAAGATCGGGCATTTCAAACAGAAGTGGTGCAGCAGATTGTTGAAAAAACGGCAGCCGATTTTAAATCAGGACGATCCGAAATTCGAATCGATTTGAAACCCGAAAACCTGGGACATCTCCGTCTTCATGTATTGACGGACCAGCAACAGGTGAGTGTCAAAATTCTGGCAGAAAATCCTCACGTCAAAGAAATGATTGAAAACCAAGTGTCTTTGATAAAAATTGAGCTTCAAAATCAAGGTATTAACATCAATAATGTAAAAGTGGATTTGTTGATGTCTGGTGGATCGGATTTTGCATATTCCCAGAATGAAGGCAGTGCATTCAAGCAGGCGAGGCATGAATCCACTTATGGAAGCGGGAAGAGCCATATCGGCAATAATGTTTTACAGGAGCCCGAAGCATCGGATCAAACCGGCACCAGAGGCGGAACTCTTGTCAATTATTTTGCGTAACAACTGAACGCCGGAGAAATTTATCTCTTTTTATTCGCACCCGAGATATCAGGGGGACCAAACCATGACTGTTTCAGCTATCGGCAATTCCACATCGTCAACAAGCAGTTTATCCAGTGCCAATACCCAGGCGCTGGATAAAGATGATTTTCTAAAGCTTCTGGTAACTCAGCTTCAGAATCAGGACCCGCTGAATCCTGCAGACAGTACGGAATTTGTTACCCAGTTGGCTCAGTTCAGTTCTCTTGAGCAACTACAGAATGTCAATGAGAACATCAAGATCGTGCAATTGTTCGATCAGTCCATCAATAATTCACAAGCAGTCACTTTTGTCGGTAAAACCGTCAAGGCCAGCGGCTGCATGTTTGAGCTGGATGATGAGGGGACCTACGAAGTTCAGTATCAATTGGGTGAAGATGCGGCAACGGTTTATGTCAGCATTACCAACTCATCCGGTGAAACCGTCAAAAAAATCGAAATGGAGAACTTGTCTGCCGGAGCTCAGAGTGTTGTCTGGGATGGTAAAGATGATAATGGCAATGCACTTCCGTCCGGTACTTATTCTTTTACGGTTCAGGCGAAAAATACGGATGGAGAGGTGATGAGTACGGCAGCCTATATCGAGGCGGATATCACCGGGGTAGGTTATCATGACGGTAGTACCTTTCTGAAGGCAAAAGACCTTGAAATTCCTTATTCAACCATTATCGAGGTGATGGAAAAGACGGATGAATAAAAAGAAAAACAATTCCAGAAAATTTATCGAAACAGAATTCTATTAATTACAATATCTATAATCACAGGAGGTAGTCCATATGATGAGCTCAATGTATTCCGGAATATCCGGACTGAATGCAAGTACCCAGCGCATGGCAGTTATCGGTGATAACATTGCCAATGTCAACACCACGGCATATAAGTCTTCAGAACTATCATTCGAGAGCCTGATCAACCAGTCTGTCGGTGGATATACCGGACAGGAAATCGGAGGAGGCGTTTTGATGGGAGACCTCCGCTATGATTGGAATCAGGGAACCATTCAGCGAACATCGAATCCCTACGATATGGCCATAGCCGGTAATGGATTTTTTCTAGTAGAGAACCCTGCAACGGGAGAACAATATTACACCCGAGATGGTCAATTCAGTTTTGATACAGAGGGATATCTGGTGACATCGTCTGGAATGAGAGTCAAGGGATGTGTTGCTGATGATCCACCTACCGTTCCGGCATCGAGTTTGACTCCTGTCGATATACAAGCCCCGGCAACCAGTACCGGCACGCCAAAATTTCAAACTATCACCGTCGATGATAATGGCGTGTATTGGGCTACAGATAATACCGTGAGTCCACCCGTTAAAACGCCGGCGTTTCAGGCCTTGATTTACAATACTACGGATCAGTCTGTTATGGCTAAAACGAATAATAACCTCTTTGTAAAGACAACATCAGACGCCACTGACCCACCTATCGTAGGAAATCCGACTATGTACGGTTTGGGTGGGGTCGAGTCATCATCCCTTGAAACGTCCAATGTCGATATCGCCAAGGAATTCGTCAATATGATCACAGCCCAGCGGGCATTTTCGGCCAACTCCAAGGTCATTACCACCAGCGACGAAATTCTGCAGGAACTGGTCAATATCAAACGGTAATTCATAAGGTGAGTCGGGGATGGCCGGAGGGGTTGGATTTCTCTGGCCGCTACCTGATGCTGTTACCAATGAGGAGGCAAACGTTTATGATCAAGATAACCCGCTTGAACAACATCGAAATGGTGGTAAATGCCGAAAAAATTCATTCGGTTCAGGCTACACCTGCTACACTGATCACTTTTACGAACCGGGACCGGCTGATGGTCAGGGAACCCGTGGAAGAACTGTCCAGAAGAACCATGGACTACCGGCGAATGGTTTTTCAGAAACAGCCTTCGACAGCGGATGTCCTTCGACAGTTTCCGGAAATTCTTCACTGATGATCGGGGAGACCGATTCGTATGGACATCACGACCCTGATGGGTATCCTGGTGGCGGCCGTCCTGGTGATCAGCGCCATTTTGATGGGCGGGCCGGGGATATGGTTCCTGGATTATCCTTCGCTGATGATTGTCTTTGGCGGAACCATGGGGGCTACGCTGATTGCCTATCCGATTTCTGAAGTGATGAGTGTTGTGGGGATTGCCAAAAATGCGTTTTTGCACCGAAATCAATCTCCGACGACGCTGATTCCCATCATGGTTCAGATCGCTAAAAAAGCGCGGACCGAGGGGATTCTGTCGTTTGAGTCTCAATTGAAGCATATGAAAGATCCGTTTCTAATCCGGGGAATCCAGATGGCGATCGACGGAATGGAATCCAGTGTCATTGAAGATGTATTGTCTACGGAAATCGCCTATGTCGGGGAACGTCACAAAATTGGTGCGGAAATATTTTCAACCATGGGGGCTTACGCGCCTTCGATGGGAATGCTGGGAACGCTTATCGGTCTGGTGCAGATGCTCAGGCAGATGAATGATCCCTCACTGATCGGCGCACCGATGGCAGTAGCCCTTCTGACCACGTTTTATGGCGCTGTTCTGGCCAATCTGTTGTTTATTCCCATTGCCGGAAAGTTGAAAACCCGCAGCAAGCAGGAAATGTTGGTCAAACAGATGATTTTAGAAGGAATTCTGGCGATTCAGGCAGGGGACAATCATCGGATCGTAGAACAAAAACTGAAAGCGTTTATTTCACCGAGAGTGCTTCAAAAACAACCCACGCGAATGTAAACACATTGCGCTCGGCGGCATCATGAATTCTGCATCTCGATATCGCATGACAAGCGATCCACCCCCCGTTTCCAGTAATTCCTGGGCTGTTATCTATGCTGGTTTTATCATCCTCATGCTGTGTTTCTTCATCCTGCTGTGTTCATATTCGGTAGCCGATCGATCGAAACTGGGTCAGGTGGTCCAATCCTTTTCTATGGCAGTCGGTGTGTTTGACGGTGGACAGCGTTTTGAATCCGGTGAGGTTGCGTTACCGGCCGCTCCGGACATCGTAACTGTTGACAGTGACCTGGCGGGTATATATAGCAATGTTCTGGCAATGGCCGGTGAATTGGGGCTGGGAGAAGAAATCAAAGTATCGGTGCATGAAAAAGGGATTGTGCTGCAACTTTCCAACAGGATATTGTTCGAAGCTGGTCAGGCGGACCTGCTGCCGGAGGCCAGAAATCTGATTGCGCATGTCGGAACGATCGTTTCGAATTATCCTTCTTACAGCCTTCGCATCGAAGGGCATACGGACAATTCGCCCATCCGAACCAGTCGGTATCCATCCAATTGGGAATTATCCACTTCACGGGCTGTCAACGTGGTACGGTATCTTCTGGAGAAAGGTCTTATCTCCGGTGATCGGTTGCAGGCAGCAGGTTTTAGCGAATATCATCCCCGTTTCCCCAATGATACTCCCGAAAACAGAGCCGGCAATCGCCGGGTCGAGCTCCTTTTTTTTCGAAATGAAATTAAAAAGGTTGTTCAATGAGAGAAACTCATAGTAGAATCATCATCGATTCCGAACAGGAGGCTGGAAATTCGCCCGGGTGGTTGGTAACTTTCAATGATTTGATCACGCTGCTGATGGTATTCTTTGTGTTGCTTTTTGCCATGAGCAATATCAATGCCCAGAAATCCGAAAAACTTGTCGGCTCACTTCAGAGTGCGCTAGGTGTTCTTCTAGAAGGGAAAAAAACGGCTGTTCAAGTTGTCGGGCCTGTCCAGCTGCCGGCACAGGAAGTTTCCGATTCCGATACACTGGCGGATGCCGGGTTTTCACAAGAGACACGGCAGGCGATCGATGATTTGGCCGGTCATCCCGATATATCGGTGATACAAACCCCGCAAGGGATGAGTCTTACTCTTTCGGATAGCATTCTTTTTCAGAGCGGGGTATCGGAACTGCGGTCTGAAGGCTATCCGGTTTTGAATAAAATCATTCCGATCCTTCAAAACAATCGATTCGCCGTTCGTATTGAAGGGCATACCGACAATGTATCGATTCGAAACGTGCGATTTCCATCCAACTGGGAACTTTCAGTTGCTAGAGCCGTGCATGTACTTAAATATTTTATCGATATCGGAAAAATTGAGCCGCAGCGTCTGTCGGCGGTGGGATACGGCGATTCCAAGCCGGTTTACCCCAATGACAGCCCTGCCAACAGGGAAAAAAATCGTCGTGTCGAGATCATTTTAGAGATGATGGACTTGTAACCATGTCAAAGAAAAACATTATTATTATTGCAGCCGTTTCACTGATCGTACTGGCCGTTATTGGCGGTGGATTCTTCATGCTGTGGCAGAAGCTTTCGGCGCTGGACTCTCAGAAAGAGGGGGCTGAATCCGCCAAATCATCCGAAAAAGACGATCATGGTGGTATCGGCCCGATTTTTTCGCTTGAACCTTTTATTGTCAATCTTTCGGATCAGGGAGGAAAACGGTATCTGAGAGTCACCATGGGGCTTGAAATGGGTGATCCTAAATTCGCCGACGAGATGACAAAAAGACTGCCGCAAATCCGCGACAGCATTTTGATGATTCTTCCTTCCAGAAAAGTGGATGAACTTCAGGCAACAGAAGGAAAAAATGCATTGCGTTCGGAAATCATTTCCAGCCTGAATGCTCTGTTAGGCAAAGAAATGGTGAAGAAAATATATTTTACCGAATTTGTCATTCAATAACGCGTCGAGTCCTTTATGTCCGACCAGATACTCTCACAGGAAGAAATAGATGCCCTTCTCGGTGCAATGGCCAAGGGCGAAGTCAACCTCGAAGCAGAGGTCGATTCTCAGGTCCCTAAAGTCGAGACGTATGACCTGACATCCCAGCGCATTATCATGCGGGATGAATTCTATGCATTGGGTGAGGTCTATGACAAGTTTACCGGAACCCTTCAGAGTTCTCTGGCCACCAGCCTTCAGCGTGCCATCGAGGTTTCCCTGGTTTCTACGGAAATGGTCAAATATGGCGATTTCATCAAAGCTTTCCCCCATCCGACCTGCTATCATATTTTCAGCATGGATCCGCTGATCGGTTCCGGCCTTCTGGCTGTTGAAACGGACCTTGTATTTTCTTTGATCGATTGCATGTTCGGTGGGGATGGAAAACCCTTGACCCAGGTTCGGGATTTTACCCTGATCGAGTTGCGGATGATGAGTAAATTTGCCACAGAAGTTTTGTCCAATTTCGAAAAAGCTTGGGAATTTCTGTTTCCGGTTGAAATTTCGTTGAAAAAAACCGAATCCAAAGCTGAATTTGTACATATCGTCAATTCCAGCGATCTGGTGATGGTCATTGTTTTTCTGCTGCATGGAAAAGAATTTTCGGGAAATATCTATCTGTGTGTTTCGTATTTGATGCTGGAACCGATCAAAGAGAAACTGTCGAGTAAGTATTTGAGGGAAAAGGATATGGCTTATTCCTGGAAGCCTCAGCTCGAACATTTGCTGAACGATACGGTTGTTGAAGTGGTTGCGGAGCTGGGAAGGACCGTTCAATCCGTCAGCGATCTGCTGAATCTTCAAGTCTCGGATATCCTCAAACTCAATTCCGGTCCGGATGACATGATTACGATTAACATTGGCAGTGTTCCAAAATACATGGGGTTTCCCGGAGTCGCCAAAGGAAATCGTGCAGTTGAAGTGACCACCCTGATCAATCCCAAAGGAGATCATCATGCCAATGAGTGATTCCGGTAAAATCAAACCTGGCGCATCCAGAACCGTCCAGGGAACGGTCTCGCCTGCAACGGGTGCCCAGGGCGGTTCAGCCGATAAGCCGGATGCCCAAAAGCACAATATGGATTTTATCCTGGATATCCCCCTGGAAATTTCCGTGGAACTGGGTCGAACAACCCTTATGATCAACGATCTGCTGAAACTCGGGCAGGGATCTGTCGTCGAATTGTCCAAAGTGGCCGGTGAAACCCTCGAAGTACTGGCCAACCAGCGGTTGATCGCTCGAGGGGAAGTCGTTGTCGTCAACGAAAAATACGGTATCCGCCTGACGGAAATCATCAGTCCTATGGAAAGGATCGAAAGACTGCGGTGACCGATCAACCCAATATGTACTATACCGTACTGAAGATGCTGGGAATTCTGATCGTTCTGTCGGGGGGGCTGTATGCATGTCTCAGACTGTTGAAGCATCTGCTCCATACCGGTATTGTCGGGAAGACGGATTCATTGATTCGTGTGCTGGCTGTCCGTTCCGTGGGAATAAAAAAACAGATCGTGCTTGTCGAAGTTCCTGGTGCGGTTCTGGTTATCGGGATGGCCGGAGATCGGATGGATCTGCTGGATAAAATCGAGGATGCAGATATTCGAAAGCAGATATCGGACGATCGGATATCCGATAACCGGTTTCCAATGGCTGCATCCGGAATCGGTAAACGATAACCGTCAGGCGCACTGAGTTACCATGATTCGTATTCAGAATAACTTACCTATCTTGCTTCACTTGTCCGGAAAAATCATTGGTTTTGTCACTGTCGGAATGCTTCTTGCTTCTGTGGTATGGGGTGCTGATCCGCAGCCGGCAGGCAATTTTCCGATGATATCCATTGCCATGGACAAAGCCAAAGCGCCTGAAGACATATCTGTTGCGATTCAGATTTTTGCAGTGCTGACGCTGCTGTCCATTGCCCCGGCGATCCTGATCATGCTGACATCTTTTACACGGTTCATTATCGTGTTTTCTCTCCTGCGTCAGGCGATGGGTACTCAGCAGATGCCACCGAATCAAATCCTGATCGGCCTGGCCATGTTCCTGACTTTTTACGTGATGACCCCGGTCTGGCAGGATATCGACCAAAATGCCCTTCAACCTTATCTGTCTAAAAAAATCGGTGCCGAACAGGCGATGAATACAGCATTGACACCTCTTCGCAAATTTATGTACAAACAGATTCGGGAAAAAGACCTGGCTCTTTTTGTGGAAATTGCCGGCCTCAAACGGCCTGAAACGCCGGCGGATGTTCCGACGATGATCTTGATCCCTTCCTTTATCATCAGCGAACTCAAAACGGCGTTTCAGCTCGGGTTTATGCTGTTTATCCCGTTTCTGATCATCGATATGGTGGTGGCCAGCGTTCTGTTGGCCATGGGGATGATGATGCTGCCCCCCATCATGATTTCCTTGCCGTTTAAACTGCTTTTGTTTGTTCTGGTGGACGGGTGGCAACTGATTGTGGGGTCTCTGTTCAAAGGGTTTTCATAAAAGGAGTATCGTCGATGACACCGGAATTTGTAACGAGTTTTTTTATGGAAGCAATGAAAATTGCTGCCATGCTTTCCATGCCAATACTCCTGGTAGGCCTCGTTGCGGGGGTTCTGATCAGCGTGTTTCAGTCCGCCACCCAGATCAATGAAATGACGCTGGTGCTGATTCCCAAGATGATTGCGGTCGGTGTGGCCCTGATCGTTTTTTTTCCTTGGATGATGGAGATCATGGTGGATTTTACGCGTAACGTCATTGTCAATTTACCGACAACCGTTCGTTGACGATATGGCTACACTCCGCATTTCCCTGCCTCAGATTCTACTCTTTCTGTTTATTTTTTTGCGTGTCACTGCGATGACACTCACTGTACCGGTATTTGACACTCGAAATATTCCCGCAACATTCAAGGTTGGACTCTGTTTTGCCATCACCCTGGTATTATATCCGATTACCCGGCTCGATCCGATATCGACGATGCCGTCATTGATACCTTTAGTCATTGGCATTGCAGGTGAAATTCTTATTGGTGTCATCATTGGCTATATGATCCGGCTGGTTTTCACGGCTATCCAGTTAGCCGGCGAACTCGTGGCATTTCAGATGGGGTTCAGCGTTGCCAATGTCATCGATCCCATGTCCAATGCTCAAGTTCCCGTCATATCCCAGATGATTTATATGTTTGCCATTTTAATTTTTCTAACGACCAATGCGCATCACTGGGTGATTCGAGCGCTGGTCGAGAGTTTTACGCTGATTCCGCCATATGGTTTTCATGCATCAGGGAGTCTGATGGCACGCTTCACGCAGGCTGCCGACAATCTATTTGTGACGGCTGTCCGGGTGGGAGCTCCCGTGATTGTTGCACTGCTTCTGGTCAGTCTGGGACTGGGTCTGGTCGGACGAACCGTTCCGCAGATGAATGTATTTATGGTGGCGACACCGGTGAATATTTTGATTGGGTTTTTCTTTCTTTCTTTGTCTCTTCCGATGATGTTGACATTTTTAACTCAACTGATGGGGGGGCTGGGAAAGGAACTCGTTCAGATCATGAAACTGATGGGAAGATAGGTGAATATTCATGGCCGAGAACGATCAGGAGAAAACCGAACACGCGACTCCCAAACGCGAAAGAGATGCCCGTGAAGAAGGCCAGGTCATTCACAGCAAAGAGATTTCTTCCGCGCTGGTGCTTCTGGGCGCTGTCATGGCATTTTATACGGCTGGCTCATGGATGGTACACCGAACCGTTGCGCTGATGCAGCGGTACCTCGGCGGTATGGGGACAATCCCGGTTGGAGCCGATTCTCTGCAAAACCTGATGATCAATGCGATGGCGGATTATGCAATGATCATCTCACCGGTGATACTGGCAACACTCGTACTGGGGGTTGCTGCAAGTGTTTTTCAGGTCGGCTTTACACTTTCCACCCAATCCCTGATGCCGAAGTTTTCAAAACTCAATCCGATTCAGGGAATCGGCAGATTGTTTTCCATCCGATCTTTTGTGGATGTCTTGAAAGCACTGGCAAAAATTCTGCTGCTCGGTTGGTTGGCCTATTCTCTGATCAAGAAAGAGATTCAGACCCTGCCGTTATTGATCCACATGGATGTGATGGAAATCTGGGCTTTTTTCGGCAGAATATCGCTTCGAATCTGCCTGTATACATTTCTGGCCATGGCGGCTATTGCCGGACTGGACTACCTGTTTCAGTGGTGGCAGCATCAAAAAGATCTGCGGATGACCAAACAGGAAATCAAGGAAGAATCCCGGCAGACCGAGGGGGATCCCAAGGTCAAGTCCCGTATCCGATCGATTCAGATGGAGATGTCCCGAAAAAGAATGATGGCGGATGTGCCGGGAGCAACCGTTGTCATTACCAACCCGACCCATCTGGCGATTGCTCTCAAATATGATTCTAAAAGCATGCAGGCGCCGAAAGTGGTAGCCAAAGGGGCGGGATTCATTGCCGAGAAAATCAAGGAAATTGCCAAAGCCAACCGTATCCCCGTTGTCGAGAACAAACCGCTTGCCCGTGCCATGTACAAAGCCGTGGAGATCGGGGCATTCATTCCATTCGATATGTACAAGACCGTTGCCGAGATACTGGCTTATGTTTACCGTCTCAAAGGCATTCGCTGATTCAATTTTCAAAAACCCCCGTAAATACGTGTAAATTCTTTCTTTATAAAGCAATTATGGCATGATTCCTGCATAAATTTCTGTGAAAAGTCAATCCATTTTCGTTTTCACGAGAGGAAACCATGGAAATTGCCTCACAGAATTTTTTTGCCGGGCAGCTTGCCCGACTGACGCGAAGCGCGGATATCTTGATGGCGGTAGCGGTCATCGCCATTCTCATGATCATGATCGTGCCGATGCCGACCATCTTGCTGGATCTGCTGCTTTCTTTCAATATCACGTTCTCACTGATTATTCTGCTGGTGGGAATGTATATACAAAAACCCCTGGAATTGTCCTCGTTTCCTTCGATTCTTCTGGTGACCACCCTGTTCAGGCTTTCACTGAATGTGGCTTCCACCCGGATGATTCTGCTTCATGGCAATGAAGGAACGGATGCCGCAGGACATGTGATCATGGCTTTCGGCAATTTTGTCGTGGGGGGGAATTATCTGGTCGGGGTCATTGTCTTTATGATTCTGGTCGTCATCAATTTCATGGTCATTACCAAAGGTGCAGGCCGGATCGCTGAAGTGGCGGCCCGGTTTACCCTGGATGCCATGCCGGGAAAACAGATGAGTATCGATGCCGATTTGAACGCCGGACTCATCAATGATCAGGAAGCCAAAACCAGACGCCGTCTGGTGGCTCAGGAAGCCGAATATTACGGTGCAATGGACGGTGCCAATAAATTCGTTCGGGGAGATGCCATTGCCGGTATTCTGATTACCCTGATCAATATCATTGCTGGTTTGGGAATCGGTGTGTTTCAACACGACATGAGTTTTCTCGATGCCGCTCAGAATTATACGCTGCTGACTGTCGGCGATGGACTCGTCAGCCAGATTCCGGCACTTATTATTTCAACGGCGGCGGGTATCATTGTCAGCCGGGCCGGCTCCGATTCGAGCATGGGAAATGAAATCACCTCTCAGCTCCTGGTTCAACCCCGTGCCATCGCTGTAGCCAGTTCCGTTTTATTTGGATTCGCCATGATCCCGGGACTTCCGACGATTCCTTTTTTAACGCTTTCGGCAGTGACGGGGGGGATCGCCTATCTCCTTTTTAAATCGCCCCAAACCGGGAAAGAGAAGGACTCTCTCACTGCTCCAGCCGAATCTGCAAAAACCAAATCGCCGGAATCGGCAGTCAAAGTGATTCCCCCGCTGGATATTCTGGCTCTCGAGGTAGGATATGGGCTGATTCCGATGGTGGATGCCGCTCAGAACGGTGAACTCCTGGAGCGCATCAAATCCGTTCGCAGGCAAATTGCCCAGGATATCGGTATTCTGGTTCCTTCGGTTCATATTCAGGACAATATGCAGTTGAAACCGGGAGAATATTCGATTTTACTGAAAGGCAACGAGGTGGCAAGGGGCGATCTCATGCTTAATCATTATTTAGCCTTGAATCCGGGCGTCACTCAGGAAAAAATCGATGGGATTCCGACCAAAGAACCTACCTTCGGTCTTCCGGCATTTTGGATCAAGGAACAGGATAAAGAACATGTCATGGGAAAAGGATACACGGTGGTGGATCTACCGACGGTTCTGACCACGCACCTGACAGATGTCATCAAAAAACATGCGCATGAATATCTGGGAAGACAGGAAGTCCAGCAGCTTTTGGATACCCTTCGGGAAGCTTACCCCCGAATTGTTGAAGAATTGGTACCGAATTTGCTTTCACTTGGATCAGTGGTTAAGGTTCTTCAAAATCTTCTGGTTGAACAGATTCCCATTCGTGATCTGCTGACCATTCTGGAAACACTTGCAGACTGGGCACCCGTGACGAAGGATCTGGATATGCTGACCGAATATGTCCGTCAAGGTCTGGCCCGAACCATCACCCGTCTGTATGCTTCACCGGAAGGAACGCTTACATTGATGACAATGGATCATACAATTGAAAATCTGATGATGCAATCTCTTCAGCAGACCGCCCATGGCAGTTTTCTGGCGATCGACCCGGAGATTTCTCAGAAAATCATCCGGCAGATTGCCAAAAACCTGGAGCGATTCACTTCTCAGAATCTTCAACCGATTATTTTGTGTTCCGTACAGATTCGATTGCATTTAAGAAAACTGGTGGACCGGTTTATCCCCAACTTGGTGATCTTATCTTACAATGATATTCTATCGAGTTGTCGAATTCAATCCTTGGGCATAGTGAGACTGACCGATGCAAATTAAACGATTTGAAGCGCCAACGATGACAGAGGCATTGCGGCTGATAAAAAAAGAATTCGGGCCCGATGCGGTGATTCTTTCCGCGCGCAGTCTGAGTCAGGAAAAAGGCCTGTTCGGAATTAAAAAAACGGCAGGGATTGAAGTGACGGCCGCAACCGATACATTCATGGATGAGACAGCGGATCGGATGACCGAGACGAATGCGGTTACCGCGACTGCCGGGGGGCTTCCGAGTCCACTGAAAGGGCAGAAAGTATCGGTTCGTATCGACGATTCCATCACGGACATCGGTCTGATGAATACCATTCAGACGGGATTGAAGTCCAACCGAAGCAACAAGCAATCGTTATCTCCCGAAGCCGAAGATAGCTTTAAAGAGAAATTCATGCATCATTTTGCGCATCAAGGGGTGGACGATTATTTTATTCAAGAGCTGCTGACGTCATTTCTCCGAAAAAACGGTTCCGAATCGGAATGGGGGAGCCACCGTTTCTGTTCTGATTTGATGGATGTATTTTCAAAAATGGGGATATCCGTGCAACATCGTGAAGACTCCAGCCGCCAGCAGATTTACGGATTTTGCGGTCCGGCAGGCAGCGGAAAAACATCCGCCATGGTACGGATGACAGCGATTTATTCCTGTCAATTCAAAAAGAAAGTTGGATGGATTACCTTCGACACCAAAAGAGTCGCTGCAGCCGCACAGTTGCAGGTTTATGGAAAAATTCTCGGCGTTCCCATCGAGACGGTGAGTACGATCAAGGCGCTTAAAGCCTCTCTGAAGCATTTCGAGCAGATGGATCACATCTTTATCGACACGCCGGGTATGGGAATCCGTGATGCGAAGACGATTGTAGAACTATCCGAATTGATGAAATATGCCCATATCGACCAGGTGTACCTCGTGGCGAGTGCCACGACAAAAAATGAAGATTTGATTCAGATCGTGAAAGCATATCAGCCGCTGTCTGTGACTGGCCTGATCGTTACAAAACTGGATGAGAGTCAGTCCTATGGCAATGTACTCAATCTGATGATGGATTCAAAACTTCCGGTTTCTTATTTTACCAGTGGCCAGGAAATTCCGAACAGCCTCGAAAAGGCCTCTCTCGAAAAACTTGTGGAACTGATTCTGAACCCTGTCGAAGAAAGCAGACCCCGACATGTTCCACCCGGAAAAACAGCCGAAATCATACCCTATAATAATAATAGCTCCCGATTTCGGGAACATTATGTGGCCAATCATAACTCCATTCTTTTTCATCGTCCCGAATGCGCCTGGGCGAAACGAATCAAGCCGGAAAATCGTGTCGTTTTTGACAGCGTAGATGATGCCGCCTCGAAACAATACATCCCCTGCAAGACCTGTTGCAGTCATATTCCGGATATCCAGGAGACAATCGAGGCTGAAGTTCAACGGGTCGGAAACGGCCAACCCTATTATTCAAGATAAGGTAGATCACATGACGACAGGCCCTAAAAATAATGTTATCAGTCTGACAACGAAATTGGCCACCAAAAAAGGCATAGCCGCTTCCCAGCCGGAAACCGGTTCCCGTACTCGGGTCATTGCGATATCCAGCGGCAAGGGCGGGGTTGGAAAAACCAATATCGTTGCCAATCTTGGAATTTATTTGTCTCGGCCCGGCAAGAAGGTAATGATTTTCGATGCGGATCTCGGGCTTGGGAACCTGCAT